>NZ_CADFEH010000020.1:0-144585 GCF_902833155.1 Burkholderia sp. BCC1047
CGCGACAGCCCGTCGAAGCGGATGTTGTCCTTCTGCGTGCAGCGGCCGAGCGCCTTGGTCGCGCGACGGCGCAGCTCGGCCATCTTGTCGAATTCGTCAGCGAATTCGTTGACCGCGCGCTGCGCGGCGGTTTCGAGCATCTCGACGCGCGACGCGCGTTCGCGGCCGGCGTCGTCGCGGTGCGCGGTGAGATCCGCGCTGCGGCGCTTGCCGATCTCGGTCAGGCGGTGGTTCAGCGCCTCGATCAGCAGCGCGCGGCGTTTCGGGTTGTCGAGCAGGTCGTCCTGCAGATACGGGTTGCGGCGCACGACCCAGATGTCGCCGAGCACTTCATACAGCATCCGTGCCGAGCGGCCCGTGCGGCGCTCGGCGCGCAGTTCGTCGAGCACCGCCCACGCCTCTTCGCCGAGCAGGCGGATCACGATCTCGCGATCCGAGAAGGACGTGTAGTTGTAGGGAATCTCGCGCAAGCGGGGCGCGGGGTCGGCGGCGACGGCGGCGGCCGCGCCATGCGGATCGAAAACTTGTGGTGCGTTCATGTTCGGACGACTCGGAGGGCCGATATCCCGTGCACGGGCGTCGGCAAGCGCGTGGGCGCAATCTTGGGGAAATCTGTTCTGTTACCAGGCGCGCGGCTGTCCTTCATGGGGCCGGAGCGGGCGACTCGCCCCTCCTGGCCGGCGACAGGGCCTGGCGGCACTCGGGACCATCAGCACGATCGCGCGCGGCGCGCATGCCGTTCGGCCGCGGGGCTGGCTGCGCGCGGCGTCGGCTTCAACGGTGCGATCCGTGGGTGCCTCTGCATCTTCCGAATCCTTGATTCAAAACGGAATTCTAACCCATGATCGGGCAGCCCGTGACACGCCGGACAGGTCGTGGGGCTATCGCCGCGAGCCGCGCCGGGCGGGCTTCGGCGCGGTTTCGTCCGACCATTCGCCGTCCGTCCGGTCGGTAACCGTGCGGTTAAACCGGTAAAGCGCGCCGGTAAAAAGCGGCGCCCGGCGGCGCGGAGGCCCCGCCCGCCCGCGCACGCGACCGCCCGCCCGACATGCCGCTTGCGTGCGGGCGGACCCTTGGCGCTATCATTGACCCTTTACCGTCTGCATCCGAACTGCACGCGAGCGCCCATGGCATCCCACGATTACCTGAAGAAAATCCTCACCGCGCGCGTCTACGACGTCGCGATCGAGACGGAACTCGAACCGGCCCGCAACCTGTCGGCCCGGCTGCGCAACGCCGTTTACCTGAAGCGCGAGGACAACCAGCCGGTGTTCTCGTTCAAGCTGCGCGGCGCGTACAACAAGATGGCGCACATTCCGACGGACGCGCTCGCGCGCGGCGTGATTACGGCGTCGGCCGGCAACCACGCGCAGGGCGTCGCGTTCTCGGCGGCCCGGATGGGCGTCAAGGCCGTGATCGTCGTCCCGGTCACGACGCCGCAGGTGAAGGTCGACGCGGTGCGCGCGCACGGCGGCCCGAGCGTCGAGGTGATCCAGGCGGGCGAATCGTACAGCGATGCGTACGCGCACGCGGTCAAGGTGCAGCAGGAGCGCGACCTCACGTTCGTCCACCCGTTCGACGATCCGTACGTGATCGCCGGCCAGGGCACGATCGCGATGGAGATCCTGCGTCAGCACCAGGGTCCGATCCACGCGATCTTCGTGCCGATCGGCGGCGGCGGGCTCGCGTCCGGCGTCGCCGCGTACGTGAAGGCGGTGCGCCCGGAGATCAAGGTGATCGGCGTGCAGGCCGAGGATTCGTGCGCGATGGCGCAGTCGCTGGACGCGGGCGAGCGCATCGAGCTGAGCGAAGTCGGCCTGTTCGCGGACGGCACCGCGGTGAAGCTCGTCGGCGAGGAAACCTTCCGGCTGTGCCGCGAATTCCTCGACGGTGTCGTGACGGTCAACACCGACGCGCTGTGCGCGGCGATCAAGGACGTGTTCCAGGACACGCGCAGCGTGCTCGAGCCGTCCGGCGCGCTCGCGGTCGCGGGGGCGAAGCTGTACGCGGAACGCGAAGGCATCGAAAACCAGACGCTGGTCGCGGTCACGTCCGGCGCGAACATGAATTTCGACCGGATGCGCTTCGTCGCCGAGCGCGCGGAGGTCGGCGAGGCGCGCGAAGCGGTGTTCGCGGTCACGATCCCCGAGGAACGCGGCAGCTTCAAGCGCTTCTGCTCGCTGGTCGGCGATCGCAACGTCACCGAGTTCAACTACCGGATCGCCGATGCGCAATCCGCGCACATCTTCGTCGGCGTGCAGATCAAGCGCCGCGGCGAATCGGCGGAGATCGCCGCGAACTTCGAGTCGCACGGCTTCAAGAGCGTCGACCTGACGCACGACGAGCTGTCGAAGGAACACATCCGCTATATGGTCGGCGGCCGCTCGCCGCTCGCGCTCGACGAGCGCCTGTTCCGCTTCGAATTCCCGGAACGGCCGGGCGCGCTGATGAAGTTCCTGTCGTCGATGGCGCCGGACTGGAACATCAGCCTGTTCCACTACCGCAACCAGGGTGCGGACTACAGCTCGATCCTCGTCGGGCTGCAGGTGCCGCAGGCCGATCGTGCCGAGTTCGAACGCTTCCTCGCGGCGCTCGGCTATCCGTATGTCGAAGAGAGCGCCAACCCGGCTTACCGCCTCTTCCTGTCGTAAAGGCGTCACACGATGAATCCCGAACATTCCCCGCTCGGCAAGGCCACCGTCTACGCGGCGCAGTACGACGCGTCGCTGCTGTTCCCGATCCCGCGCGCCGGCGCGCGCGAGCAGCTCGGCATCACGTCGGCGCTGCCGTTCTTCGGCACCGACATCTGGAACGCGTACGAGCTGTCGTGGCTCAACGCGCGCGGCAAGCCGCAGGTCGCGATCGCGACGTTCTACGTGCCGGCCGAATCGCCGAACATCGTCGAATCGAAGTCGTTCAAGCTGTATCTCGGTTCGTTCGCGCAGTCGAAGTTCGACTCGGTCGACGCGGTGCGCGACGTGCTGAAGCGCGACGTATCGGCCGCGTGCGGCGCGAGCGTATCGGTGCAGCTGGTGTCGGCGCACGATTTCCGCAAGCTGCAGATGGACGAGCTCGACGGGTTGTCGCTCGACCGGCTCGACCTCGACACCGACGTGTACGAGCCCGATCCGTCGCTGCTGTCGGCCGCCGACGGCGAGAACGAAGCGCCGGTCGAGGAGACGCTCGTGTCCGACCTGCTGCGCTCGAACTGCCCGGTCACCGGCCAGCCCGACTGGGGCAGCGTGCAGATCCATTACGTCGGGCCGCAGATCGACCATGCGGGGCTGCTGCGCTACATCATCTCGTTCCGTAATCACACGGGCTTTCACGAGCAGTGCGTCGAGCGGATCTTCCTCGACATCCTGCATGCGTGCAAACCGGTGAAGCTCGCGGTGTATGCGCGCTATACGCGCCGCGGCGGGCTCGACATCAACCCGTTCCGCACGAATTACAACCAGCCGATGCCGGATAACGCACGGACGGGGCGGCAGTGAATGAGTGGGTTGGCGGACATTTTCGGTCCGCCAACACTGCTCGCTTGCGGAAGGCGCGCTTCGCTAATTCGGTGCGAATACGTCGGCCCGGCACTTCGGACAATACAGGTAGATTGTTCGACCATCGGGCAGGGAAATGAAGCCTCGCCTTGCCTGGTCTATCCTCCATTTCGCCGCGCCACCACCCGCTAGCCGCGCTTCGCCTTCGGCATAGCAACGCGCGGCGTCCAGGTCATGGCTGTACGCCCGTTCTGTTACGCGGCCCGCACGCTTGAAAAATGCGCTGACATCCGCACGCCGAAGAACGAACGTACGACACATATCCGCCGTTTCGTCCCCGCTGATGTCAGCCGACCACGCACCGTTCCTGACGATTTCGACTGACTCCGGCACGACAATGGGTAGCGCGCCGCCAGGCGATACCCTATTGGACAGCGTGCCCGCAACCGCACTGTGGCTGAGCGCGAGCGCCAACATCAAAACTGCGATCCGAATCACCATTGCACTCTCGCCGCCTCCGTCCGGTTCTTTCGCGATACTACCGGGTGACGAAAAACCTCTGTCACCGGAACACGTAGCGTTACCGAAAGGGCGTGGATGAGCCATCGCAACGAATCGTTCTGAGCTTCCGGCGCCGCGACGTAGGTTCGTCGATCAGGGTTGGGTTCATTGAGTGGCAGAGCTTCACCGACCAATTCCACGCCAATGCTGTCCGTATTGGAAGGGTAACGGTCCGGGACCGCCTTGCGCATCTCCCGCCGGTCTTCCCCACGCGGGTCAAAACGGCGAAGTTGCTCCAGTTCGACGGGCGTGCAACGCATTTCGGCAACACAGCGCGCCTTGATTCGACCAACATGCCAAGTCTGCTTCTTCAAAGATGCGGTCTGATAAATCGTTCCATCTTTTTCAATCAGAAAATGCGCGCCAGTGGCCGACGCATTCTGATAGCTGCTGAGCGCAGAAGCCGCAGTTGAACCACCTGTTTGATGGACGACAATCCCACTAATCCTCTGCATCGCACCGCGCTCAAATTTGGATTTTTCTGGCCCGCACTACGCGCGGAGTCACAACCATCCCGCTGGAATCAATCGACAACATCCAACACCCTCCGGTTTGATTACGGTATATCGCCTTGAGCTTTCCGCCTACCGCCTACGTTCAGTTCTCCGGAAGTCATGCGCACCTGCTCACTCGACTCTTCACGATAGTTCGGTCAGTTGCCGCGCATCCCATTTCCGTTCAATCGCTGCGCGGTACAGCACCGCCAGCGTGATCGGTTCCCGTTCGAGCGTGTGCGGTTTTCGGAGCGCCCATCGGCGGAACAACGAATAGAAGCCCCCTTCGCCCTCCATCAGGAAATACCGGTGAAAATCGAAGTCGCCGGCATCGACGGAAAAACGTTCGAAAAAGCGACCCATGAAATCGTTGGCCTCGTCGCCGGTCTGGCCAAGATCCTCCCAAAGCCTCGTGGCGGCGGACAAGGGCGTCGATTTGCCAAGCCCTACCTCTGCTCTGACGAAGGCCTCGATTTCATTCCAACGCACGTTTTCCATCAAAACACCTCGCCCTCTGGATTGAAAGGCGGTTGTACCCGGCGAATCGCGCCATGCATCTGCGTCTCGCTGTCGCAGCCCGCTCGGACAGGTGCGTCTCGTTGACGTTCATTGGGAAACTTCGTTACACAATGCAAAGTTCCGGTGCCGCTCGTCCGCACTTCAACCGAGTTTGAACGCGCTCCGCCCAGCAACTCGCCCTCGCATCAACTCCGCCAAATGCAACAAGGCCGGTGCACATCAATGCACCGGCCTTGTTGTACAGCTTCCGCCCTCGCCGCGTTACTTCACCGGCGGCTTGTAAGCGATGCAATCGACCTCGACCTTGCAGTCGATGACCATGCTCGACTGCACGCACGCGCGGGCCGGCGGGTTCTCGCCGAAGTACGACACGAACACCTTGTTGAACGACGCGAAATCGCGCGCGTCGTCGAGCCACACGCCGCAGCGCACGACGTGCTCGAGGCCGTAGCCGGCTTCCTTCAGGATCGCGATCACGTTCTCGATCGTCTGCTTCGACTGCGTGACGATCCCGCCTTCGACGACCTCGCCGTTCACCATCGGCGTCTGGCCCGACACGTACAGCCAGCCGTCGGCCTCGACCGCACGCGCGAACGGCATCACCTGGCCGCCGGTCCCCTTCGCTTCGCCTACGCCATATCGCTTCATCGTTTCACTCCTCACATTTCGGTTACGGATGCGCGCGCCGATAGCGGCACGCACGGAAGATCGGAACACCCGCCGCGTTCAGAACGCCGCATCGGCACTGGCCGGCACGCGCTCGCCGCGCGCGACGAAACCGCCGGCGCGCTCGCCGGTCGGCTGGCCTTTTTCATAAGTCAGCACGCCGTTCACCCACACGGCATCGATCCCGTGCGCGGGCTGTTGCGGCTTCTCGAACGTCGCGGCGTCGATCACGCTCGCCGGATCGAACAGCACGAGATCCGCGTGGTAGCCGACATGCACCTCGCCGCGCTTCGCGATCCCGTAGCGCCGCGCGGACAGCGACGTCATCTTGCGGATCGCCTCCTCGAGCGGCAGCAGGTTGGTGTCGCGCACGTAATGGCCGAGCACGCGCGGGAACGCGCCCCACAGCCGCGGATGCGGCAGCGGATCGTTCGGCAGGCCGTCCGAGCCCACCATCGTCGCCGGATGCGACAGGATCCGGCGCACGTCGTCCTCGGACATGTTGTGGTACACGGCGCCGGCCGGGCGGATGCGCTGCGCGGCTTCCTGCTCGCTCACGCCCCAGTCGGCCGCGATCGCCTTCAGCAGCTTGCCCGCGACTTCCGGATGCGGCTCCGACCACGTAATCGTGATGTCGATGTCGCCCGTCACCTGCTTCAGGTCGAGCGTCGACGAACTGCGGCTGTACGGATAGCAGTCGCAGCCGACCGGCTGGTAGCGGCGCGCGCCTTCGAGCGACGCGAGCACCTCGGTGCTGCGCCCCCAGTTCGACGGGCCCGCGCACTTCAGGTGCGAGATCACGACCGGCACCTGCGCGTGGCGGCCGACGCGATAGGCCTCGTCCATCGCGTCGAGGATCGCGTCGAACTCGGTGCGCATGTGCGTCGTGTACAGCGCGCCCGCCTTCGCGAGCGGCTCGGCGAGCGCCATCACTTCCTCGGCCGGCGCCGCGAACGCGGAGCCGTAGGCGAGACCCGACGACAGCCCGAGCGCGCCGTTCGCGAGCGCCTCTTCGAGCTGCGCGCGCATGCCGGCGATCTCGCCGTCGGTCGCCGCGCGGTCGAGGCGGTCCATCTGGTTGTTGCGCAGCGCCGTATGGCCGACGAGCGCCGCGACGTTCACGGCCGGGCGCGCAGCGTTCACGGCCGCGACGTAAGCGGCGAAGGTCGGGTACCGGAACGCGCCGCGCTCGCCGAGCAGGTTCATCGGGTCGGGCGGATCGCCGGCAAGCGTCACCGGCGATGCGCTGATCCCGCAGTTGCCGACGATCACGGTCGTCACGCCCTGCGAGATCTTCGGGATCATCTCCGGCGCGCGGATCACGTGCGTGTCGTCGTGCGTGTGCACGTCGACGAAACCCGGCGCGAGCGCACGGCCGTTCGCGTCGACGACGTTCTCGGCGAGCCAGTTCGACAGGTTGCCGATCGCCGCGATCAGGCCGTTGCGGATCGCGACGTCGCGCGTGACGGGCGGTGCGCCGGTGCCGTCGTACAGTTGCGCGCCGACGATCAGCGTATCGGCCGCTTCGGGATGCGAATGCATGGTCAGTCTCCTACCGGTTGACGGTCGCCGCCGCCGCGGTGCGCATCGAGGGCGTGTTTGATGCGGCGCAGCGATTCCCGGCCCGCATCGCCGAGCCGCAATGCGACGCCGGTGACGAGCACGTCGATCGCCATCATCATCGCGTAGCGCGAGGTCGACGGCTTGTAGATGAAATCGGTTTCGAACGCGACGACGGGAATCAGGTGGTCGGCGAGCTTCGCGAGCGGCGACGCCGGCGCGGTGATCGCGATCAGCTTCGCGCCGTAGCGCTTCGCGAGCCGGCAGCTTTCGAGCAGCTCGGGCACGCGCCCGCTCACCGACAACGCGACGACGACGGTGTCGCCCGACAGCGTCGCGGCCACCATCCGCTGCAGCAGGCTGTCCTGGTAGCTCGCGACCGGCCGGCCGAAGCGCACGAGCCGGAAGCGCAGCTCGTCGGCCAGCGCGGTCGAGCCGCCGCCCTGCCCGTACACGTAGGTCATCTTCGCGCCGGCGAGCAGTTCGGCCGCCGCGTCGAACGACGTGTTGCGCAGCAGCTGGTGGTTGTGCGCGAGCGCGACGCGAATCTCGTCGTAGACCATCGATGCGGGGCTCGCGTCGTCGGCCGGCACGTCGTCGGACGGCACCAGGAAACGCTGGCCGACGGCCGCCGCCTGCGCGACGAGCACCTTCAGCTCGCGCACGTCGCGGCACCCGACGGCCTTCGCGAAGCGCGTGACCGTCGCGACGCTGACCTCCGCATCGCGTGCGAGCGCGCCGATGCTCGCATGCGCGGCGCGCGCCAGATCGGCGAGGATGAACGCGGCGACCTTGCGCTCGGCTTCGCGCAGCTCGGGCGCGCACTCGGCGATCCGCGCGACGATGTCGAGGACCGGCGGGGCAGCCTGAGCCGGATGAGGCTCGGCGGCAAACGGAGCGGACGGGGAAGCGGGCGTGTTCATCGACGGAAAGGGTGCGGGACTTGATGTTATTAAATAACATCACCGCGCCGATGCTACTTTCTGTACCATCTGCATGTCAACTTCAGTGCAATGCATAGTGATGATGGAGCGGGATGACATGAAAGTTACAAACTATCAGGAAGCGACGATCGATCCGTTCGGCAAGGGCCTGGGCAATGTGCCGAGCGCGAGCGTGCCGCTCGGCGACGCCGGCCGGCTCGAATGGAACCTGCTCGCGGAAGACGTCAGCCTGCCGGCCGCCGTGCTTTACGAGGATCGCGTCGAGCACAACCTGAACTGGATGCAGGCGTTCGTGCAGCAATACGGCGTCAAGTTCGCGCCGCACGGCAAGACGACGATGGCGCCGCAACTGTTCCGCCGCCAGCTCGACGCCGGCGCATGGGGCATCACGCTCGCGACCGCGCACCAGACGCAGGCCGCGTATCACGGCGGCGTGCGGCGCGTGCTGCTCGCGAACCAGCTGGTCGGCCGCCAGAACATGACGATCATCTCGGGGCTGCTGTCCGATCCCGATTTCGAATTCTTCTGTCTCGTCGATTCAGCGGAGAGCGTCGACCAGCTCGGCCGCTTCTTCGGCGACGCGAAGAAATCGCTGAACGTGCTGATCGAGCTCGGCGTGCCGGGCGGCCGCGCGGGCGTGCGCGATGCCGCGCAGCGCGAGGCCGTGCTGGCCGCGATCGCGCGCTATCCGGACACGCTGAAGCTGGCGGGCATCGAGCTCTATGAAGGCGTGCTGAAAGAGGAAGGCGAGATCCGCGCGTTCCTGCAGCAGGCGGTCGCGCTCACGCGCGAGCTGGCCGAAGCCGGCCGCTTCGCGCGCACGCCGGCGATCCTGTCCGGCGCCGGTTCGGCGTGGTACGACGTGGTCGCGGAAGAATTCAGGAAGGCATCCGACGCGGGCTTCGCGGAAGTCGTGCTGCGTCCGGGCTGCTATCTGACGCACGACGTCGGCATCTACAAGAAAGCGCAGACCGACGTGTTCGCGCGCAACCCGATCGCCCGCTCGATGGGCGAAGGGCTGCTGCCGGCGCTGCAGCTGTGGGCGTACGTGCAGTCGGTGCCGGAAGCCGACCGCGCGATCGTCGCGCTCGGCAAGCGCGATGCGGCGTTCGACGCGGGCCTGCCCGAACCGGCGCGCCACTTCCGGCCGGGCCGCGACACCGCGCCGCGCGACGTCGCCGCCGCCGAAGGCTGGGCCGTCACCGGGATGATGGACCAGCACGCGTACCTGCAGATCCCGCCGGGCGCGGACGTGAAGGTCGGCGACATGGTCGCGTTCGACATCTCGCACCCGTGCCTGACGTTCGACAAGTGGCGCCAGGTGCTCGTGCTCGATCCGCAGTTCCGCGTGACGGAAGTCGTCGAAACCTTCTTCTGACGCATGCCGCGCGCGATGCCGCCCCGCCGCTCGCGCGCGGCGGCCGTCACGCGCGCTTCAATCGGCCGGAGTACACTGCGCTTTCGTCCTCGGGGCCCGCCGCGGCCGTCATGCACGGCGCGATCGGGCCTTCAACGCTGCTTCACTGGAGAAAGCCATGGCCGCGAAGAAGATCCTGTTCCTGACCGGCGATTTCGCCGAAGACTACGAAACGATGGTGCCGTTCCAGGCGCTGCAGGCCGTCGGCCATCACGTCGATGCAGTCTGCCCGGGCAAGCGCGCGGGCGACAAGATCAAGACCGCGATCCACGATTTCGAGGGCGACCAGACCTACACCGAGAAGCCCGGTCACCACTTCACGCTGAATGCGGCATTCGACGACGTCGATGCGGCGCGCTACGACGCGCTCGCGATCGCGGGCGGCCGTGCGCCCGAATACCTGCGACTCGATCCGAAGGTGATTTCGCTCGTGCGCGAGTTCGCCGAAGCCGGCAAGCCGATCGCGGCGATCTGCCACGCGGCGCAACTGCTCGCGGCCGCCGACGTGATCCGCGGCAAGCGCATTTCGGCGTACCCGGCCTGCGCGCCGGAGGTGAAGCTCGCGGGCGGCGAATACGCGGACATCCCGGTCGACGCGGCCGTCACCGACGCGCCGTTCGTCACCGCGCCCGCGTGGCCCGCGCATCCGGCGTGGCTCGCGCAGTTCCTCGCGTTGCTCGGCACGCGCATCGAGCTGTGAACGACGTGAGATGAGTTGAAGTGAAAGCCGGCCGGCGGCGGGCACGTTCGGCCCGCTTGCCGCGCCGGCCACGATCGCCGGGGCGCGCGCCTTTCGTGCCGCCTCCTGATGCTTGTTGCGGCTTCCCTGCCTACCCTTCAGGGAGACGCCGGCGTCGATCCGACGTCCGCGATCCGCGACTCCAGCATCGCGAGCGCGCCCGACAGCGCATTCAGCACGTCGTCCGGCAACTGCGCCATCGTCTGTTCGAGAAACGCCTTGCGGCGCGGCAGGCATGCGTCGAACGCGGCGCGCCCTGCGTCCGTCAGCGTGACGTTGGTCACGCGGTTGTCGCGCGCGTCCGATTCGCGCTCGATCCAGCCGAGCGCGTCGAGCGACTTCAACTGGCGCGTGAGCGCGCCCGGATCGATGCGCAGCACCTCGACGAGCTTCTTCTGCGACGCATGCCCGTCCATCGTGTGCAGCGCGACCATGATGCGCCAGCGCGGCATCGGCTGCCCGACGTGCGCCTCGAACGCGGTCATGAATGCGCGATACGTGCGTCCGAATTGCTGCAAGATCGCGACGCGGTCCTGTTCTTCCATGCGCTGATTTCGTTCCGGTGAATCGTTGAGTCGTCGAATCGCTCGCCCGATCGGTCAATCGGCCGCGACGTGCGGTTCGATCTTGCGCCGCAGCGCGATCGGCGGCACGCGACGGCACTGCCACACCGACACCACGGCGACGACCGCCGCCATCGCGACGCCCAGGTGAATCGCGCCGACCAGCGATTCGCGGGCCGCTTCCAGCAGCAGCGCGCCATTATGCCCGGCACGCGTCAACTCCGCGACGAGACCGCCCTGCGCCGCGCGATCGATCAGGATCTGCGGATCGGCGAGCCGCGCGTGCCACTGCATCGCCTGGTCGGCCGACAGCGCATTGCGCACGCCGCCCGAATACATCTGATTGACGAGCGTGCCGGTGAGCGCGGTGCCGAGCATCCCGCCGACCATCCGCAGCGACTGCAAGAGCGCCGTCGCGATGCCGAGATGCTCGCGGCCGGCCGTCTGCTGTGCGAACACGGTCAGGTTCGGCAGCACGAAGCCGAGCCCGATGCCGCCCGCGACCATCAGCGCCATCAGCATCCAGGCCGGCGTCGCGTGGGTGGACACGACGATGCCCGCGCACGCGATGGCGAACAGCACGAAGCCGACGTGCAGCATCGTGTTCGGGTTGCGAATGCGCGTGATGACGCGACCGTTCATGATGCTGCCGATCGTGATGAACACGACGAGCGGCGTGATCACGAGCCCCGCCTCCTTCGGCGACATCCCGAAGCCGCCCTGGAACAGCAGCGGCGCGTAGAACAGCAGCGAGAACATCGAGAAACCGGCAAGGATCGCGAGCACGAACAGCGCGGACAGCGCGCGGTTGCCGAACATGTCGAACGGCAGAATCGGCTGCGCGCAGCGCTTCTCCCAGTGCCACAGGCCGATGCCCGCCGCGACCGCGACGACGAGCAGCAGCGACGCCCAGCTCGCGACGCCGTACTTCGGCAGCCATTCGACGAACAGCTGCAGCGCACCGAGCGACAGCGCGATCAGGAGCGCGCCCGGCCAGTCGAGCCGCATCTTGCGATCATGCTCGACGTGGCGCAGATGCGGCAGGTAGCGCCACACGAAGATCAACGACAGGATGCCGATCGGCAGGTTCACGTAGAACACCGAACGCCAGCCGAACGACTGGGTCAGGAAGCCGCCGAGCGACGGGCCGACCGCGTTCGCGATGCCGAACGCCGAGCTCATCAGCACCTGCCAGCGCAGCCGCACGACGGAATCGGGAAACAGGTCGGGAATGCATGCGAACGCGGTGCCGACCAGCATCCCGCCGCCGATCCCCTGCAGCCCGCGTGCGAGCACGAGGGACAGCATGTCGTTGGCCATCCCGCACAGCACCGACGCGCCGGTGAACACGACGATCGACGCGATCACGAACGGCTTGCGGCCGTAATAGTCGCCGAGCCGGCCGAAGATCGGCACCGTGATCACGGAACTGAGCAGATACGAGGTCGCGACCCACGCGTACAGGTCGAAGCCGCGGAGTTCGGCGACGATGGTCGGCAGCGCGGTGCCGACGACCGTCTGGTCCAGCGCGACCAGCATGGTGACGAACGAGATCCCGATCATCGCGAGCAGCGATTCGCGGAACGGCAGGACTTGCCCGCTCGAATGGTGGGCGGCAGTATGGACGGCCATTTTTTGTCGACGCAACTTTTGCCGGGTCAAAGAATCTCAAAATTCTAGCACGCCGGAGTAATCTAGGCTGGCGATGGGTTCAGGGCCCGTTCACGCCAAGGAGAGAGATGGAACCGATTTCAATTTCCCCCGCCGCGACGCTGTCGCCGGAGGATCGGGACGCGCTGCGGCGCGCGAAGCAGGTGCTGGAAAGCCCGTCGCTGACGATGAAGCTGACGGGCGTGCTCGGCGCGCCGGTCGAGAAAATGATCGCGCGGCTGCCGGACTTCGCGACCGGCAAGATCAACGATGCGACGCAGCTCGCGCTGCGCAAGTGCCTGAACATCGCGCTGCGCACGCTCGGCAAGCCGCAGGCGCCGGACGCCGAACCCGAGAAGCCGAGCAACCTGCTGCACAAGCTCGCGGTCGCGACGACCGGCGCGGCGGGCGGCGCGTTCGGCTTTCTCGCGCTGCCGGTCGAGCTGCCGGTGACGACCACGCTGATCTTCCGCTCGGTATGCGACATCGCACGCAGCGAAGGCGAGGACCTGACGTCGGTCGATACGCAGCTGCAATGCCTGGCCGTGCTCGGCATGGGCGGCAACCCGGACAAGCAGGAGGAGGACGCCGATCTCGGCTATTTCGTGCTGCGCGGCGCGCTCGCGCAGGCGATCTCGAAGGCGTCGTCGGACATCACGGCCAAAGGCATCGCCGCGCACAGCTCGGCGGCCGTGTTCAAGCTCGTGCAGACGGTGGCGTCGCGCTTCTCGGTGCAGGTGACCGAGCAGATGGCCGCGAAGTCGATTCCGGCGATCGGCGCCGTGCTCGGCGCGACCGTGAACACGCTGTTCATCGACCACTTCCAGCAGATGGCGCACGGCCACTTCACCGTGCGCCGACTCGAACGCAAGTACGGTTCGGTGGCCGTCAAGGCCGCCTATCAGACGATCGACGCCTCGCCCGCACGCTGAACCGCGCGCTCGACCGCGACACGGCGCACGAACGCGGCCGCGCGGTCGAGCGCATCGCGCGCTTCCGGCACCATCGGCGCGTACAGCTGCCACACGTGCGGCATGTCGGGCCACACCTCGATTTCCACCTGAACGCCGGCCGCCTTCGCCTTGTCGGCGACGCGGCGCGAATCGTCGAGCAGCACTTCGGTGCTGCCGACCTGGATGTATAGCGGCGGCAAGCCCGCGAAGTCCGCATGGAGCGGCGACGCGTACGGATGCGTCGCCGGCGCGTCGCCGAGATACAGCTTCGCGGCCTTCGGCAGCGCGGCGGCCGCGAACATCGGGTCGTGGCCGTCGTTGCTGCGCATCGTGTCGCCGGTGCCGGCCAGGTCCGTCCACGGCGAGAACAGGATCGCGCCGGCCGGCAGCGGCTCGCCGCGATCGCGCAGCGCGACGAGCGTCGCGAGCGCGAGGCCGCCGCCCGCCGAATCGCCGCCGAACACGATCGACTCGGGCGGCGTGCCGAGCGCCAGCAGTTGCCGGTACGCGGCGAGCGCATCGTCGAGCGCGGCCGGGAAGCGGTTTTCGGGCGCGAGCCGATAGTCGAGCGAGAAAGAACGCACGCCCGCGCGTTTCGTCAGCCCGAACACCAGCGGCCGATGGGTTTTCGTCGAACAGAAGTAGTAGCCGCCGCCATGGAAATACAGCAGCGTGCGGCCGGGCTCGCGCGCCGAGCTCGAGTCGGTGCGCTCGAGCCATTCGCCGCGCAGCGGCGCGTCGCCCGGGCCGTAACACTGGCGCAGCCGGTAGCCCGACGGCGGCCGGCGCGGCACGATCATCCGCAGGTCGGTAAAGCGCCGGGCACGCGCGGGGTCGAGCACCTCGCGCGTGGTTTCCGGACGAAACTGCCAGCGCAGCAGCCAGCAGGCGAACTTGCTTTGCCAACTCATCGGACACACTCCGTCATCGCAATGTGACGATGGTACGTGCGAACGCTCCCGCGTCGCTCGACAGGTGCCTCTACGCCAAACGCCGGCGCTCAGTTCGCCGGCATCATCTGCCCGCGGATCTCGCCCGACGGGTGTTCCTTCGTATGAATGTTGAAGTACCACCTGCCGCCCATCAGGTCGGTGACCTGCTCGTCGGTGAGCGCCTTCGAACCCTTGATCGGGCTCGCCAGCTCGTCCTTCGGGATCGGCACCTGCACGCCGGCGTTCTGGCCGACCGGCGCGGGCCCGTGGAAATGCGCGGCCGTGGCCGGCCCCGTGAGGTGTTCGTACGTGACCGTCCACTGCAGCATGCGGGTGGCCGTGTCGTAGGTGGCGGCGACGGCGCCCGAGCCCTTGGTCGCCGTCGGCGGCACTTCGCTCGACGGCTGCAGGTTGGCGGACAGGCGCACCGTTTCGGCAGCGGCGCTGCCGGCGGCCAGCACACCCGCGAATAACGCGACCTGGAGCAAACGCAGCTTGAGCATGGATTCTCCTTGTACGACGTGGTACGCCGCCCGGGCGGCGGCGCGTCACTGGATGGTAGTCGATTGCGGTCGATCCGGGCAGCCTGCCGAAACCTGGAAGACACCTTTGCAGCGTGCCCGCTGAATCCGTGCGCGGCCTTCCGCTACACTTCGTTTCACAGTTGCTTGTTTCCTTCGTCCGAAGGAGTCTGCGAGTATTCACGCGGCCGCCCGGCCGCGTTTTTTTTGCGCATCGTTGGCGACACGCAGCATGCCGCGCGCGAATGCCTCTTTGCGGAATATCAAGCATCGCGAATCGTTTTTCGTCTCGCTCAAGTCGCGATCGACGCGCGTACCGACGGTTGCCCGGACCCGACCGCGTATCCCGCATGTTGTCCCGATACCGGTAATACGTTATTGCGCGAACCCGGGTCGACACGTGTTTTCCCGCGCAGGACAATGACCGCGTGTTGTCGTGACTGGAAAGTGAACCGTGCCGGCCCGTCTCCCGATGCCCTGCCCGACCCGCCCCGTCCTTGCTCGACCGCTGCTGGCGAGTCTCTGCTCCGTCGCCGCCCTCTACGGCGCGCCCGTCGACGCGCAGGAGTTCTCGCTGTTCGCCGGCCCGCTGTGGGGCGGCGGGCAGCGCACGTATTCGTGGGCGTTCGATTACCAGGAAGGCTTGAGCGCGCATACCGCGCTCGGCTTCACGTGGTACAACGAAGGCCATATTCCGAATCACCACCGCGATGGCCAGGCGGTGCAGTTCTGGGCCGCATGCCGCTCGAGCATCGCCGGCTGGTGCTGTCGGCCGGCGCGGGCCCGTATCGCTACTTCGACACGGTGCCGGCCGGCGCAGGCGGCAGTGACTCGCGCAGTTATTCGAACACGCATGGCTGGGGCGTGCTGATGAGCGTGCGCGCCGCGTACTACACGTCGCACCGCTGGATCGCGCAGCTTCAGGTCAACCGCGCGCAGGTGTTCAGCGGCCCCGACACGACGTCGGTGATGTTCGGCATCGGCTACCAGCTCGATGCGCCCGACACGCCGGGCCCGCGCGACACCGCACTGCCGCGCACGCGCCAGGTCACGCACAACGAGGTCACCGCGATGCTCGGCGAGACGATTCTCAACAGCCGCTCGTCGCCGTCGACGCTCGGCGGCAGCGTCGAATACCGGCGCGGCCTCACGCGTTCGATCGACTGGACCGCGACGTGGATGTACGAAGGTGCGAAGCAGGCGGTCCGCCGCAACGGGATCGCGTCCGAGCTGTGGCTCACGCGCGCGTTCCTGAACGACAAGCTCGCGCTGTCGGCCGGCGCCGGCGCATATTTCACCGTCAACCAGCGCAATCGCGAAGGCCGGCCGGGCCCGGGCGACGGCCGCCTGTCCGGCATCGTGTCGATCTCGGCCAGTTACCGGCTCTCCGAGCGCTGGCTCACGCGCATCACATGGAACCGCGTGGTCACGCGCTACGACCGCGACACCGACGTGATCCAGGCCGGCCTCGGCTACCGGTTCTGACGGGCGCGCGCACCGGCGCCGTCCGCGTCACGCGCGGTAACCCGGATCGATCCGGTCGACGATCCGCTGCAGCGCGTCGAACGCGTCCTGCCCCGCGCCGTGCTTCGGGTCGAAATTCAGCGAATCGCGCACGCACCCTTCGAGCACGGGCGGCGCAATCGGCAGCGCATCGCCGATCGCCTGCGTCGCGACCTGCACCTCGCACGCACGGTTGAGCAGCCACATCAGCGAAAACGTCTGCGCGAGCGTCGCGCCGATCGTCACGGGCCCGTGGTTGCGCAGCAGCAGCACGGGCCGCCCGCCCGCGCTGTCGACGATGCGCCGGCCTTCCTCGAGATGCACGGTGATGCCCTCGAAGTCGTGATACGCGATCTTCCCGTACAGCTGCGCCGAATAGAAATTCGAGAACGACAGCCCGTCGCGCGAACAGCACACGGCCATCGTCGGCGTCGTGTGCACGTGCATCACGCAGTGCGCATCGGGCAGCGCCGCATGGATCGCGCTGTGGAACGTGAAACCGGCCGGATTGATCGGCCAGTCGGAATGGCCGATCACGTTGCCGTCGATGTCGATCTTCACGAGGTTCGACGCGCACACCTCGCGGTAATGGAGCCCGAACGGATTGATCAGGAAATGACCGTCGTCGCCCGGCACGCGCAGCGAGATATGGTTGTAGATCAGCTCGGTCCAGCCCAGATAATCGAAGATGCGGTAGGCGGCCGCGAGCTGCACACGCGCCTGCCATTCGGTTTCGGCGAAGCGCGCGGGGCGCGTGAACGGCTGGTTCGGTACACGTTGCATGGGGAACTCCGGTTGCGGCGGCGCGCGGCCACGGCGAGCGGCGCTGCGCATCGTCCTCATCTGCCGGCGCCGCAAGCGATGCGTGCGCCGCGTATCGGGCATGTGCGGCGCACCGTTCCGGCCCGCATTGTGCGATCCGCCGGCGCCCTTCACGATACGCATATCGTTGCGCGCACAACCATATCATCTTTCCCCGCGCACCGGTATCGCGGGTTTTGCCGGAGCCGTTCCCGCCCTTACAACTGGTCGTCGACCGGCAGCAGCGTGAAGATGCCCGTCATCACGTTGCGCAGCAGCCCCGCATGCGGGTCGACGTGATAGGTGGTCGTCTGGCCGCCTTCGGTGCCCGTCCATTCGAGCGCGGGCGGGCTGCCGTCGGTCCGCTTCGCGAGCGTGACGCGGTAGCTTTCGTCCGGCTGCGTCACGCGCGCGAAGATGGCCGCGGCCTGCTGCGCGAGCACCGGGCTGTGGATCACGAGCGCGAGCTCGGTGTTCAGGTACGCGGAACGCGGATCGAGGTTCAGCGAGCCGATCACGAGGATTTGCCGGTCGATCACGTACGCCTTCGCATGCAGGCTCGCGCGCGAGCGCGACCCGAACAGCCGCGCGGGCTGCTGGTCGGGCTGCGACTTGAATTCGTACAGCTCGACGCCGCGCTGCAGCAGCGGCACGCGGTACGGCGCATAGCCGGCCTGCACCGCGACCGCATCGGTCGCCGCGAGCGAATTCGTGACGATCGCGACGCGCACGCCGCGCGCGGCCGTATCGCCGAGAATCTTCACGCCGGCGTCGTGCGGCACGAAGTACGGCGAAAACGCGAGGAATTCCTTCTGCGCGCCGCGCGTCAGCTCCGCCAGGCGCTGCATCGGCGGGCTCACGTAGGTGCCGGTCGGCCGCGCGACCTTGGTCGGCGCATCGACCTTGAATTCGGCCGGCGCCCACACGAGTTCGAGTTCGTCGCGTGCGATCTGCCGTGCGAGCGGCGTCGCGTTCAGCGGCTTCGCGTTGTACGGATCGGCATTCTTGCGCCAGTGGTCGCGCAACTCGTCGCGCATCGCGTCGAGATCCTTCGGATCGAACTTCTGATGATTGAGCACCCGCAACGGATAGCTGCTCGCGCTCGCCCAGTATTCGTCGAAGCTCTTCGAGATGTCGTGGGTCACGGGGCCGGCCGCCAGCACGTCGAGATCGCGGAACTGGAGCGTCGGGCTCGCACTGAAGTATTCGTCGCCGAGATTGCGGCCGCCGACGATCGCGAGCTGGTTGTCCGCGATCATCGCCTTGTTGTGCATCCGGCGCGTGAAGCTGTCGATCCGCGTGAAGAAGTTGGCCGTGCGCTCGACCACGCCGCGCTGCGATGCGCCGAACGGGTTGAACACGCGGATCTCGATGTTCTGGTGCGTATTGAGCGCAGCCATCACGCGGTCGATATCGTCGAAGTTCAGGTCGTCGACCAGCATCCGCACGCGCACGCCGCGATCGGCCGCGTACAGCGCCGCGCCGAGCAGCAGCTTGCCGGTCGTATCCTCGGTCGCGATGTAGTACTGCATGTCGAGCGTCTTCGTCGCCGCCCGCGCGAGCGCGATGCGCATCTGCAACGCGGTGGCGCCGTCGGCCAGCAGCCGGAAGCCCGACTGCCCCGGATGCGCGGCTTCCGGCGCGGCCAGCGCAGCGTGCAACGGTGTCGCGGTATCTGCCGACAACGCGTGCGAGACGGGGCGATCGAGCGAGGTGGCGGGCGGATGCGTCGCGCACGCGGCGAGCGGCAGCAGCGCGCAGACGATCAGCGCGCGGGCCTGGCGGCATGCGGCGCGCCACGACGACGCGGCCGGTGCGCGCCGGATCAGGGACGTGAGCACGAAAGCTTCCTCGACAGTCGGATCAATGGGCACGTCATCGCCGCGGCGCGCGGCTGACAAGGGGTTGCGACCGATTCTAGTGGGCGCCCGACGAACCGGTCAATTGGGCCGGCCCCGCAGGCCATCGCAGCCGCTGGTCCGACCAATCTCATGACGCATCGCCGCTGCGCTCGAAATGGCTGCGCACGTAGTCGATATGCGTCTGCATCGCGGTGCGCGCCTCTTCGGGGCGGTGCGCGCAAATCGCGTCGCACACCACCCGGTGCTGCAACAAGAGCAACTCGGATGCCTGCTCGTCCACCATCGTCATTCCGGCCACGTTGATCGAAATGTGCTCGCGCAACATTCCGATCACGCTCGTATGCAGATGCAGGAACATCGTGTTGTGCGACGCGAGCGCGATCGCCTCGTGCAGCTTCGCATCGGTCGCGGCTTCGACGGCCGCATCGTCGTTCGCGTGCGCGGTTTCGAGCTCGCGCAGCAGCGCGCGAATCCGGCGCCGGTCGTTCGCATCGGCGCGCAGCGCGGCGAAATAGGCGGTCGCGCCTTCCAGCACGCGGCGGAATTCGAGGATGTCGTCGCGCAGCGCCGGATGATCGGCGACCAGTTGGCCCCACGGCGACGCGATGCCGGCGCGCAACTGGTCGGTCACGTAGACGCCCGCGCCGCGCCGGCTCTGCAGCAGCCCGCGCGCGACGAGCCGCTGGGTCGCCTCGCGCACCGTATTGCGCGCGACGCCGTACTGCTGCGCGAGCACGCGTTCGGCCGGCAGCCGCGCGCCGGCCGGCCACGTGCCGTCGAGCAGCGCCGTCTCGATCTTGCGCATCACCACTTCGGTCCGGCCCCGTGCCGTCATCGCCGCCATCGTCGCGTCTCCCCGCGGAATGCGTGCCACCCCGATTGGCCCAACCAATTTGAGCTGCGGCGCGGACGGGGGAATTATGCAGCGAAATCGACGCTCCGCACGCCGGGCCGTCACCTCTGGAGCGAGACATGAACCCACGGCCGTACCCCACCGCCCCCGCGCACGTCTATCTGTTCGCGACCTGCCTGGTCGACCTGTTCGTCCCCGAAGCGGGGCTCGACGCGGTCCGCCTGCTGGAACGCGAGGGCCTGACCGTCCACTATCCGCGCGGCCAGAGCTGTTGCGGGCAGCCGGCCTACAGCAGCGGCAATCCCGACGAAGCGCGCCGCGTCGCGGCCGCGCAGCTCGACCTGTTCGCGCAACCGTGGCCGGTGATCGTGCCGTCCGGTTCGTGCGCGGGCATGATCCGGCACCATTGGCCGGCGCTGTTCGCCGACGATCCCGTTCACGGCCCGACAGCACGCGCGGTCGCGGAGCGGACCTACGAACTCGCCGAATTCCTCGTCCACGTGCTCGACGTGCAGCTCGACGGGGTCATGGCCGACGCCGGACCCGACGAACGCGTCGTGCTGCACACGTCGTGCGCGGCACGGCGCGAGATGGGCACGCGCGTGCACGGCGTCGCGCTCGTCGACGCGCTGCCGGGCGTGACGCGCATCGAACACGAACGCGAATCCGAATGCTGCGGCTTCGGCGGCACGTTCTCGCTGAAGCATCCGGACATCTCCGGCGCGATGGTGCGCGACAAGGTCGCGTCGGCGTGCGCGACCGGCTGCGACCGGCTCGTGTCGGCCGACTGCGGCTGCCTGCTGAACATCGGCCACGCCGCGGCCAAGGCCGGCGCGGCGCTGCCCGTCGAACATCTCGCGAGCTTCCTGTGGCGCCGCACGGCCGGCGCCGGCTCGCTGCGCGGAGCGTCGAAATGAGCGCGCGCGACGCGATCCTCGCGCGGCTGCGCGCCGCCGCACCGGGCGTCGCGACGAACGCCGCGCCGGCGCTCGATGCGCGCATCGACGCGCATTACGACACGCGCCGTGCATCGGCCGGCCCCGCCGCCGATGCACGCGTGCAGGCGATGCAGACGGCGCTCGCCGCGTCGCACGCCGAAGTCTGGTGCGCAACCGCCGACGCATGGCCCGCGCAGCTCGCCGCACGTCTGGCCGACGCCGGCGTGCGCCGCTTGCTGCTCGATCCGGCCCGCGCCGAATCCACGGCGCTCGCCCGCGCGCTGCCCGACACGGTCGCGCCGGTGCCGTTCGACCGGCCGATCGACGCGTGGAAAACCGAACTGTTCGACACGATCGACGCGGGCTTCACCGTCGCACGCTCGGGCATCGCGGCCACCGGCACCCTGGTGCTCGCGCCCGATGCCGGCACCCCGCGCACGGTATCGCTGGTGCCGCCGCTGCACGTCGCGCTCGTGCATGCAAGCACGCTGCATGCGGACCTGCACGCCGCCGTGCACGCGGAGCGCTGGCCAGCCGGCATGCCGACCAACCTCGTGCTGGTGTCGGGCCCGTCGAAGACGTCCGACATCCAGCAGACGCTCGCCTATGGCGCGCACGGCCCGCGCCGCCTGTGGGTCGTGATCGTCACCGATTCGGCCGCGCCGCCGGCCGCCCCCGCTTGCGAGGACCTGCCGCGATGAGCGACCACACGCTGCAATTCGTCGCCCCCGGCGACTTCAAGACCCGTGCGCGCGCCGCGCTCGACGATCCGGCGCTGCGCCGGAGCTTTCGCGGCGCGATGGACTTCCTGCAAGGCAAGCGCGCGACGCAATTCCCCGACGACGCCGAGCTGCAGCAGTTGCGCGATCTCGGCGAAGCCGTCCGGCAGCACGCGCTCGCGCAGCTGCCCGCGCTGCTCGAGCGGCTGGAGACGAAGCTCACCGCAGCCGGCGTGCACGTGCACTGGGCCGAGACGGCCGCCGACGCGAACGCGATCGTGCTCGGCATCGCGCAGGCGAAGAAGGCGCGCCGCGTGATCAAGGGCAAGTCGATGGCGAGCGAGGAAATCGAGCTGAATCATTACCTCGCGGAGCACGGGGTCGACTGCATCGAATCCGACATGGGCGAATTCATCGTGCAGCTCGCGGGCGAGAAGCCGTCGCACATCGTGATGCCGGCGATCCACAAGACGCGCGCCGACATCGCCGAACTGTTCGAGGCGCACCTCCCGGGCACGCGCTACACGGAAGACGTCGACGAGCTGATCCAGACCGGCCGGCGCGCGCTGCGCCGCGCGTTCGCGGAAGCGGAGATCGGCCTGTCCGGCGTCAATTTCGCGGCGGCCGACACGGGCACGCTGTGGCTCGTCGAGAACGAAGGCAACGGCCGCCTGTCAACGACGGTGCCCGACACGCACGTGGCGATCATGGGGATCGAGAAGGTCGTCGAGAAGCTCGAGCACATCGTGCCGCTGTCGAGCCTGCTCACGCGCTCCGCCACCGGCCAGGCGATCACGACCTACTTCAACCTGATCTCGGGCCCGCGCCGCGACGGCGAACGCGACGGCCCGCGCGAGCTGCATCTCGTGCTGCTCGACAACGGCCGCACGCAGGCGTACGCGGACGAACAGTTGCGCGCGACGCTGCAATGCATCCGCTGCGGCGCGTGCATGAATCACTGCCCCGTCTATACGCGCATCGGCGGCCACGCATACGGCACGACCTACCCGGGCCCGATCGGCAAGATCATCTCGCCGCACCTGCTCGGCCTCGACGCGACGGCCGACCTGCCGACCGCATCGACGCTGTGCGGCGCATGCGGCGAGGTGTGTCCGGTGCGCATCCCGATCCCGCAATTGCTCGTGCGGCTGCGCACCGAAGCGAACCGCAAGCCCGACGAACCGGTCGCGCATCCGTTGCGCGGCCAGGGCGCGAACTACCACCGCACGGAAGAACTCGTGTGGCGCTTCTGGTCGGGCGCGTTCGCGCATCCGCGCGCGTACCGCGCGTTCCGCTGGGCCGCGACGCGCCTGCGGGCGCTCACGCCGGCGAAACAACTGGGCTGGACGCAGCACCGCACGCCGCTCGAACCGGCGCCGCGCAGCCTGTCCGATCTGCTGCGCGCCCGCGGCCAGCCTGAATAGCACATCCGCTTTCAAACCCGTACCCCGATAAATCCATGGAGGAGACAACCATGCAGGTTTGGCACCAGATCTACACCCCGCTCGGCAGCCTCGGGCTGTCGGCACTCGTCGCCGCGATTCCGATCATCTTCTTTTTCGTCGCGCTCGCCGCGTTGCGGATGAAGGGCCACGTCGCGGCCGCGATCACGCTGCTGCTGGCGCTCGGCGTCGCGATCGTCGCGTACGGCATGCCCGTGCCGCAGGCGCTCGCGGCGGCCGGCTTCGGCTTCGCGTACGGCCTGTGGCCGATCGCGTGGATCATCGTCGCGGCGGTGTTCCTGTACAAGATCGTCGTGAAGACCGGCCAGTTCGACGTCATCCGCGCGTCGGTGCTGTCGATCACCGACGACCAGCGGCTGCAGATGCTGCTGATCGGCTTCTCGTTCGGTGCGTTTCTCGAAGGCGCGGCCGGCTTCGGCGCGCCCGTCGCGATCACGGCCGCGCTGCTGGTCGGCCTCGGCTTCAAGCCGCTGCATGCGGCCGGACTGTGTCTGATTGCAAACACCGCGCCGGTCGCGTTCGGCGCGATGGGCATTCCGATCATCGTCGCCGGGCAGGTGACGGGCATCGACGCGTTCCACATCGGCGCGATGGCCGGCCGTCAGCTGCCGCTGCTGTCGCTCGCGGTGCCGTTCTGGCTCGTGTTCATGATGGACGGGCTGCGCGGCGTACGGCAGACGTGGCCGGCCGCGCTCGTCGCGGGCGGCAGCTTCGCGGTGACTCAGTACTTCACGTCGAACCACATCGGGCCCGAGCTGCCGGACATCACGTCGTCGCTCGTCAGCCTCGTGTCGCTCGCCGCGTTCCTGAAGGTCTGGCAGCCGAGCAGCGCGAAGCAGACGGCCGGCGGCATCGTCGCGTCCGGCGGCAGCGCGGCGCTCGCCGGCTTCGGCGCGGGCGGCAACGGAGCGGGCACGAGCCGCCAGGCGTCGCCGTACACGCTCGCGCAAACCGTGCGCGCGTGGTCGCCGTTCCTGATCCTGACGGCCGTCGTCACCGTGTGGAGCATCGCGCCGTTCAAGGCGCTGTTCGCCGCGCACGGCGCGCTCGCGTCGACCATGCTGAAGTTTCACGTGGCCGGGCTCGACCAGCTCGTCGTGAAGACCGCGCCGATCGCCGCGACGCCGAAGGCGCTCGACGCGGTGCTGAAGCTCGATCTCGTGTCGGCGGTCGGCAGCGCGATCCTCGTGACCGCATTGATCTCGATGGCACTGTTGCGGATGAAGCCGCGCGACGCGCTCGTCACGTTCGGCGAGACGCTGAAGGAACTGACGCGCCCGATCCTGTCGATCGGCCTCGTGCTAGCGTTCGCGTTCGTCGCGAACTACTCGGGGATGTCGTCGACGCTCGCGCTGATGCTGGCCGCGACCGGCGGCGCGTTCCCGTTCTTCTCGCCGTTCCTCGGCTGGCTCGGCGTGTTCCTGACCGGCTCGGACACGTCGTCGAACGCGCTGTTCTGCTCGCTGCAGCAGGCCACCGCGCATCAGCTCGGCGTGCCCGAAACGCTCGCGGTCGCCGCGAACACGACGGGCGGCGTGACCGCGAAGATGATCTCGCCGCAATCGATCGCGGTCGCGTGCGCGGCGACGGGCCTCGTCGGCAAGGAATCGGAGCTGTTCCGCTTCACGGTGCGGCACAGCCTGCTGTTCGCGGTGATCGTCGGGCTGATCACGCTCGTGCAGGCGTACGTGCTGCCGGGGATGGTGCCGTAAGCGGCGCAGGTAGGCCCCAAAGACAAAACCCCACGCCCGAACAACGGGCGTGGGGTTTTTCATGTCGCTTGCCGATCGCCGGCGCGGACGGCCGGCGATTCGTCGTGCGATCAGCTGCCCTTCGCGATGCGATCCTGGATGTGCTGCGCACGGCTCGACGACGACGGGTGCGAGCTCATCATCGAGCTCTTGCCGCCGTCCAGTTGCGCGAGCTTCTGGAACGCGGTGACGAGGCCCTTCTGGTTCATGCTCTTCTGCTTCATCAGGTCGAACGAGTAGTCGTCGGCCGCGCTTTCCTGCGTCTGCGAGAACTGCGCGTTGATGAACTTCTCGGTGATGTCGCCGAGCTGCGAGCTCGTCAGCGCCGCCACGCCCGGCGATGCCGCGCCGGCCGCGGTGCGTGCCGCGCTCACCGCGTATGCCGTCTGCATCGCCTTCTTCGAGTGACCGAGTGCGACGTGGCCCATTTCATGGCCGATCACGCCGCGCAGCTCGTCGTCGTTCATCATGTCCATCAGGCCGCTGTACACGCGCACGCAACCGTTGCCCATCGCCCACGCGTTGACGTCCTTGGTCATGTAGACCTTGTAGTTGATCTTCTGGCCGTTCAGCGTCATGTCGCCGAAGCCCTTCATCACCTTCGTCAGGCGCTTCGCGTACGCGCTGTTCGGCGCGGCGATCTTCGATTCGGCGTCGCTCGACTTGCACGACTCGTTCGACAGCGCGGCGATGTCGCTGTCCGACAGCGTCGCCGCCTTGTACAGGTTGGTCCCCGCCGACGTCAGGCTGTTCGCGTCAAGGCTCTGCACCCCGCCGCACGCGCTCAACAGAAACGCCACGCCACACGCCGCCACCGCTTTCTTGAGTTGCATCCCGGAATCCCTCGATAGTTGTATTTGGGAGCGGCGATTTTGCATAATCCGGCAGAAAATTACCAGTTGTTTACATCGGATGACACGCTCATTACTCAGCGGATTGACATGACGCGGCGATCCGGCCCCGGATTGACGACGAAAAGCATGGCAATCGCCGCGCCCGGCGCGGTGGCCGGCAACGAAAGCGGACCGGCCTTCGCTCAGGCCGTCCGGTCGCGGCGCCGCGCCAGGCGGCGCGCGACCAGCATCGGCAGCCGCATCGCGAAGCCGGCGAACAGGCGCAAGTGCATCCACGCAAGCAGCGCGTTGTCGCGGCCGTAGTGAAAATGCGACACGCCGCCTTCGTGGCGGCCGAAATAGCGCACCGGCGCGTCGATGCGGATCGGGCGCACGCCGGCCCAGCACAGCCGCACGGCCGCTTCGGGATCGAAGTCGAAGCCGCGCATCCACGGCTGGCGCCGCATGATCGCGGCCAGCGGCGCGACCGGATACACGCGGAAGCCGTACAGCGAATCGCCGATCCCGGCCCACAGCGTCTCGAGGTCGGCCCACGCGTTCGACAGCCGGCGCCCCTGCACGCGCAACTGCGGCGCGCTCGCGTCGAACTTCGGCACGCCGAGCACCATCGCGTCGGGCGCGGCCAGCGACGCCGCCATGAACGCGGGAATCAGGTCGGCCGGATGCTGGCCGTCGGAATCCATCGTCAGCACGTGCGTGAAGCCGCTCGCGGCCGCCGCGTCGAGCCCCGCGAGCACCGCGGCGCCCTTGCCGCGATTCTCCGGCAGCACGATCACGCGCAGGCCGGGATCGCGCCCGGCCATCGCCTGCAGCCGTTCGGCGCTGCCGTCGGTGCTGCCGTCGACGACGACCCACACCGGATTCCATTGCGCGCGGGCATTGCGCACGGTCGTGTCGACCTTGGCGCCCGGGTTGTAGCTCGGAATCAGGACGAGATGGGTGGACGACGCGTGCAGCTTGGACATGGGAACAGCCGATGGGGAAGACGGGGAGCCTGACAAAAGTGTATGACTTGCCGACGAACGCCGGCACGCGTCGTCGACGCCGGCCGCAGGCCCGGCCGGCTGCCCGATCGCGAGGCGCTCGCGCTTCATGACAGCCACTCCATCGCATGACCGGCGCTGGCCTCGATCTCGACCAGCAGGTCGTCGCGACACACGTCCGCATGCACGAACAGCGGCCGAACGTGAGGACCGGCCGCGTCGCGCAGCACGCGATCGATCGCGGCCAGCGCCGCGGTGTCGCCGGCGTCGCGCACGTAGACGCGATAGTTCAGGTCGGCGAGCGAGAACGGGCCGTGCCCCTGCCGCGCGGCCTGCTCGAGCACGGCCGCGAGATTCGCGACCGTCTCGCGCGTCTGCGCGACGACGTCGCCGCGATGCACGGTACGGTGCCCGACGATGCTCGCGGTGCCCGAGACGAACAGCACCGGCGCCGCATGGTCGTCGGCCCACGCGGCCGCGCGCGCGAACGTCGGCGCACGCGGGCCGTACTGCGCCGGATAGTGATACGCGCTGACCTGACGCGGATTCTCGATGGAATCGGCCGGCGTGCGGCTCGCGAGGAAATGAATCGCGAGCGGCGCGGCCGGCGATGCTTCGCCCGCGACCGGCATGACCGAACCGAGCGCGCACGCGGCCGGCACGCTGCCCGTGAGCGCGCGTCGGCACGCATCGAACGCACGCTGACGGCCGATATTGAACTGACGATAGCGCTCGATCCCGCGCTGCACCGCGTTGATCGCCGGCACGGTGTTCCAGATCCGCAGCGGATGCGGCGTGCCGAGCGTATCGAGCAGGTCGAACAGCGCGCGGTACGCGTCGAATGTCGCGCGTTCGAGCGGCGTGCCGCCGTCGTGCGGCGCGTCGTACGCCGCGTCCGTCTCGTGCACGACGAGGCTGCCGAACACGAGCCCCGCCGTTTCGCTGTAGCGGTAGTGCAGCGCACCGCGCCGTTCGCTGCGCAGGTCGTGCGCATCGCATTGCCACAGTTCGCAGACGGCAACGCCCGGTGCGGCTTCGGCACCGAGCAGCGTCATCTGCACCGGTGCGACCGGCAGGTCGGGCGCGGCATCGGTCAGCATCCGCGCCAGCGCCTGCGCGCGCGACGCGTGCTGCGTGCCCGGTGCGCCGATGCACACCGCACCCAGCGCGCCGGGAAACACGCGATCGAGTCCATCGCCCCGGCTGCGCGCGTCGTGCAGCAGCGCGACGAGCCGCGCATCGCTCATCTGGACGAGCCGCAGTGCGCGGCCGCCGACGTGCGCGAACGCCGGGGCGGCGGGCAACGGCGAACTTGGGCGCCGTTCGGCGTGGGCTGGATGCACGGACACTTCGATTTCCTCACTATGCGGCGCAGGCCGCGCGACCACGCGGCACTGCACCGCGTTGCATTACGTCAGGCCAACGCGGCGCGCTTCGTCACGCGAGCCCGCCGTTGACCGACAACACCTGCCCCGTCACATAGGCCGCGGCGTCGGACACCAGGTACGCGACCATCGCCGCGACTTCGTCGGGCCGGCCCGCGCGCTGCGCGGGCACGAGCTGCTTGATGCGTTCGGCGGGAAACGCGTGCTCGGCCATCGGCGACGCGATGATGCCGGGCGCCACCGCGTTCACGGTAATGCCGCGCGACGCGAGCTCCAGCGACAGCGACTTCGTCGCGCCGATCAGCCCCGCCTTCGCGGCCGCGTAGTTGGCCTGCCCGCGATTGCCGGTCACGCCGGCCACCGACGCGATGTTGACGATCCGGCCGCGCCGCGTACGGATCATCGGCAGCAGCAGCGGCTGCGTGACGTTGAAAAAGCCGTTGAGCGTCACGTCGATCACGCTGTGCCATTGCCGGCGCGACATGCCGGCCATCGGCGCGTCGTCGTGAATGCCCGCGTTGTTGACGAGGATCTGCACCGGCGCATCGTCGATGAACGGCTGCAGCGCGGCGAGCGTCGCATCGGCATCGGTCACGTCGAACGCGATCGCGTGCGCGGCGCCGCCGGCCGCGACGATCTGCTGCGCGACGGCCTCCGCCTGCGCGAGATGGCGGTTCGCCTGCACCCACACTTCATGGCCGGCCTGCGCGAGCGCCGTGCAGATTGCCTGCCCGAGTGCGCCGCTGCCGCCCGTCACGAGCGCCCGCATCGAATGGCTCCGTTCATCGCGTTGTCACCTCGATCGACGCGGCCGCGTCGTCCGTCGAGCGCCGCCGTCACTTCGTGCGATGCGCGGCGACATAGGCCGCCAGCGCACCGAGCGTCGCAAAGATCTTTTGGTTGTCCGGATTGTCCGAGCGCAGTTCGAAGCCGTATTTCTTCGAAATCAGCAGCGCGATTTCCAGGATGTCGATGGAGTCGAGCCCGAAACCTTCGCCATACAGCGGCATGTCGGCCGTCACTGTGTCGAGCGGGACGTCGTCGAGATTCAATTCGCCGATGATCAGCGTGGCGAGCTCTTGTTCCAGTGCGTTCATCATGGGTGCGTGCAGGCGGCCCATGGCAGCGGGAGGTGCGCGGAAACGGCAACCGTCGGGCACGCCCGGCGCGTGCGAAATCTCCGTCCCTCCGGCATCTGCCGGCTTCCCCGCCTGCGTCGTTGGGGATCGTTTGTAAAAGTTACGCGGATTCTAGAGGAAGGGTATCGGGTCGTATACCGCGAATGGTTACAAGACTGGCGAGCCATCGCCGCGGCCCGTTTCGGGCGCGAACGCACGAGACGCTTGAGCCGCTTTGGATGGAAATGGACCGACCCCGCGAAATCGTTCGTCCGGTGCCATACAATCCGTTACAAAACCCGGCCGCCGCCGCCCCGAACCCGCGCGGCCGCGGCCCTAAAATGAGCGTGCCCGACCAGCGGCCCGGACCCGCGTCCCGGCCACCATTCATATGATGTTTGACGGCCCGCCCCGCGTCCGTCCACGATCCGCCCGATGTTTCCAGTCATGCCGCATCCGCCCTTGCGCGCCGTTCCGGTTCGCCCGCCCGTCAGCCGCTGCAGCCCGGCCGCCGACCACTGCGCGCGCCGCGCGCCCGGAGGCCGCCGATGAGCCGGCTGCTGGCCGTCGTGCGCGGTGTCGCCGCAGTCGGCGCCGTGGCCGCCTACCAGGCCGGCGCGCACTACGCGAGCGCGACATCCGGCGCGCACGGCTTCGGTCTCGCGATGGCGCTCGTGCCGCCGCTGCTGCTCGCGCTGGGCGCGGCGCTGCGCTCGCCACGGCGCGCGTGGTTCGTGCCGGCCTGGCTGCTGGTTGCCGCCGCGCTGTGGGCGGCGCGCGCGCCGCTCGCGCAGCACTTCGAATGGGGCCTGTATCTGGAGCACGCGAGCTTCAACGTCGCGATGGCGCTGCTGTTCGGCCGCACGCTCGTGGCCGGCGAGGTGCCGCTGTGCACGCGCTTCGCGGCGATGATCCACGGCACGGTCACGCCGGCCGTCGCGCGCTACACGCGGCGGATCACGCTCGCGTGGACGCTGTTCTTCGTCGCGATCGTCGCCGTGTCGACACTGCTGTTCGCGACCGCGTCGATCGTCACATGGTCGACCTTCGCGAACTATCTGTCGCTGCCGCTCGTCGCCGTGATGTTCGCGGCCGAGCATGCGTGCCGGCGTTTCGCGCTGCCGCACGAGCCGCGGCCGCGGATGGTCGACGCGGTGCGCGCGTATCGCGCGTCGACCCACGCATCGCAGGGCTCGCGATGAATTCATGACCGGCGCGGCCCCGCGGCCGCGCCGGCCTCCGTTTCCGTCTTGACCGATTTATGCCGACTCACCCGCTGGTATTCCATTCCTCGCCGGACCAGACGATCGCCTGGCGCAACGGCGCGCCCGTCACCGTGCGCGCGTTCGTCGCCGACGTCGCGCGCGTGGCCGCCGCGCTGCCCGCCGGCGGCCACGTGTTCAACGTGTGCCGCGACCGCTATCGCTTCGCGGTCAGCCTGTGCGCGGCGTTCGTCGCCGGCAGGGTCAGCCTGCTGCCGTCGACGCACACGCCGGAAATGGTTCGCCAGCTCGCGTCGTTCGCACCCGACGCGTTCTGCCTGCACGACGCGCCCGATTGCACGATCGACCTGCCGCGCTTCGCGTATCCCGATGCCGCGCCCGGCGAACCGGCGAGCGACGCGCCGTTCGCCGTCCCGCAGATCGATGCCGCGCGGATCATGGCCTACGTGTTCACGTCCGGCTCGACCGGCCAGCCGGTGCCACACCGCAAGACCTGGGGCTTCCTGGTCGGCTGCGTGCGCGCGGCGGCCGATCGCCTCGGGCTGCTCGACGGCCGCGCGGCCACGCTGATCGGCACGGTGCCCGCGCAGCACATGTACGGCTTCGAGTCGACGGTGCTGCTCGCGCTGATCGGCGGCCTCGCGTTCAGCAACCGCCAGCCGTTCTACCCGGGCGACATTCGCGACGAACTCGACGCGATCCCGCAGCCGCGCGTGCTCGTCACGTCGCCGATCCACCTGCGTGCGCTGCTGTCGGCCGGCCGTACGCTGCCGCGCGCGGCGCTCGTGCTGTCGGCTACCGCGCCGCTGTCGGAAAAGCTCGCGTGCGAGGCCGAGGCCGCGCTCGGCGCGCCGCTCGTCGAGATCTACGGCAGCACCGAGACCGGCCAGATCGCGACCCGTCGCACGTCGCAAGGCGCGGCGTGGGCGCTGTTCCCGGATATCCGGCTCGACGCACGCGACGCACCGGGCGGCGACGACAGCGGGCCGACCGTGTGGGTATCGGGCGGCCACGTCGAGGCGCCGGTGCCGATGGGCGATGCGCTCGAACTGCTCGGCGACGGCCGGTTCCTGCTGCACGGCCGCAAGGCCGACCTCATCAACATCGCCGGCAAGCGCACGTCGCTCGCGTACCTGAACCATCAGCTCAACGCGATCCCGCAAGTGATCGACGGCGTGTTCTTCATGCCCGACGAAGCCGCGCCGGCGCACGGCGACACGGCGCTCGAACCGGTCACGCGGCTCGTCGCGCTCGTCGTCGCGCCGACGCTCGCGGCCGCCGATCTGCAACGCGCGCTGCGCGAGCGGATCGATCCCGCGTTCATGCCGCGCCCGCTCGCGTTCGTCGATGCGCTGCCGCGCAACGAAACGGGCAAGCTGCCGCGCGACGTGCTGGCCGCGCTCGTCGCGCAGCATGCGCGCGCGACGGTCGCAACGGCTGCAACGGCCGCGCCGCCGGCCGAGCGTGACCCGGCCGGCCCACCCGCGCTCGCGTTCACGATCGCCGCCGATCATCCCGCGCTGCCCGGCCACTTCCCCGGCCATCCGGTCGTGCCGGGCGTCGTGCTGCTCGATCACGCGATCCACACGATCGGTGCGGCGCTGAACCGTCCGCTGCACACGTGGCGGCTCGGATCCGCGAAATTCCTGAGCCCGGTCGCGCCCGGCGAGCCGCTCGCGCTCGCATACGACGCCGCGGCCAGCGGCGCGATCCGCTTCACGGTGCGCGCCGGGTCGCGCGAGGTCGCGACCGGCGTGCTGTCCGCACCGCCGGCCGCGCAGGACGGCGCGCAGCGATGAAGCGCACCGCATGGGCCGAGCGCCAGGAGCGCAGCAATGCGAGCCTGCTGCGCGCGATGACGTGGATCTCGCTGCGCTTCGGCCGACAGCGCGCGCGCATCGTGCTGCACCTGATCGCGACGTATTTCGTGCTGTTCTCGCCGGCCGCGTGCGCGGCGTCGCGCGACTACCTGCGCCGCGTGCTCGGCCGCCCCGCGCGCTGGCGCGACGTGTATCGGCACGTGTTCACGTTCGCGGCGACGATCCACGATCGCGTCTACCTGATGAACGGGCGCTTCGACCTGTTCGACATCCGGCTGCACGGCGAAACGCTCGTCGACGCCGCGCTCGCGGATGGGCGCGGCGCATTCCTGATGGGCGCGCACCTCGGCAGCTTCGAGGTCGTGCGCGCGATCGGCCGCACGCGTCCGGACCTGCGCGTGGTCGTCACGATGTACGAGCAGAACGCGCGCAAGATCAATGCGACGCTCGCCGCGGTGAATCCGGCCGCGCAGCCGGAGGTGATTCCGCTCGGGCAGGTCGACTCGATGCTGAAGGTGCGCGAGCGCCTCGACGCGAACTGCATGGTCGGCATGCTCGCCGATCGCACGCTGCTCGACGACGCGGCCGCGTCGCTGCGGCGCGTGCCGCTGCTCGGCGCGCCGGCCGCGTTTCCGCTCGGGCCGCTTTACATGGCCGCGATGCTGAAGCGCCCGGTGATCTTCATGACGGGCCTCTATCGCGACGGCAACCGCTACGACGTGCACTTCGAGACGCTCGCCGATTTCTCCGACGTGCGGCGCGATACGCGCGCGGCGGCGGTCGATGCGGCGCTCGCGCGCTACGTCGCGCTGCTCGACAAGTACTGCCGCATGGCGCCGTACAACTGGTTCAACTATTTCGATTTCTGGAAGGGCGGCGATGCCGCGGCCGCGCGCCGCGCTGTGGCGCACGCCGGCACCGACCTGCCCGCCACGAGGGATTCCGACGCATGACCGCCGTTCGCCGCCGCCCGTTTCCGTTCCCGATCGCGTTCTCGTCGCACCGCATCGTCCGCGTGGCGCGCGTGCTCGCCGCCACGGCCACCGCGATCGTGCTGGCCATGCCCGCACACGCAGCCGATGCCGGCTCGGCGTGGACCCTCGACCGGCTGATGTCGACGCTCGCGCAGCACAAGTCGGGCCGCGCGACCTTCACCGAGACGAAGACCCTGTCGATCGCCGCGCAGCCGATCGAATCGTCGGGTGAACTGATGTTCGTCGCGCCCGACCATCTGGAAAAACACACGCTGAGCCCGAAGCCCGAACACCTCGTCGTCGACGGCGACATGCTCACCGTCGAACGCAACAACCGCAAGTACACGCTTGCGCTCGCGCGCTATCCGGAACTCGGCGCGTTCATCGACAGCATCCGCGCGACGCTGGCCGGCAACCGCTTCGCGCTCGAACAGGTGTACAAGGTCGCGCTGTCCGGACGCGGCGACGACTGGACGTTGACGCTCACGCCGCTCGATTCGCGGATGCTGAAGGTCGTCAGCACGATCACGCTCGACGGCACGCGCGACGTGTTGCGCAGCGTCGCTATCCGGCAGGCCGACGGCGATCGTTCGATGATGCGCCTGCAACCCGTCGCGGCGGACGCGAACTGATGGACGATCGTACGCGCCCGTCCCCCATCGCCCGCCGCGTGCCCGCATGGCGGCAGCGCGCGGTGCTCGTATGGCTGCTCGCGCTCGTCGCGTGCGGCATCGCGATCGGGCGCGCGCACTTCACGGCCGACCTGTCCGCGTTCCTGCCGAATGCGCCGAGCGCCGGGCAACGCGTGCTCGTCGACCAGTTGCGCGACGGCATCGTGTCGCGCCTGATCCTCGTCGCGATCGACGGCGGCGACGCGCGCACGCGCGCCGCGCTGTCGCGGCGCGTGGCCGGCACGCTGCGCACCGATCCGCAGTTCGCGGCCGTTCACAACGGCGAAGCCGCGAACGACGCGCGCGACCGGCAATTCATCTTCGACCATCGCTATCTGCTGAGCCCGGCCGTCACGCCGCAGCGCTTCAGCGCCGACGGCCTGCACCAGGCGCTCGGCGACAGCCTCGACCTGCTGGGTTCGTCGGCCGGCCTCGTCGCGAAGACGATGCTGCCGCGCGACCCGACCGGCGAAGTCGCCGCGCTCGTCGACGGGCTCGACAGCGCGGCCGAACCGGCGAGCCGCGACGGCGTGTGGGCGTCGCGCGACGGCACACGCGCGGTGCTGGTCGTGCAGACGGCCGCCGCCGGCTCCGATACCGACGCGCAAGCCCGCGCGATCGATGCCGTGCGACGCGCGTTCGCGGCCGCGACGCGGGCCGTGCCGAACGCAAACGCCGCGACGCTCGCGATGACGGGCCCCGGCGTGTTCTCGGTCGACGCGCGCGATACGATCCGGCACGACGTCGAACGGTTGTCGACGGCGAGCATCGTGCTGATCGTCGCGCTGCTGCTCACGCTGTACCGGTCGCCGCGCACGCTCGCGCTCGGCCTGCTGCCGGTGCTGACCGGCGTCGCGGCCGGGATCGCGGCGGTCGGCGTCGCGTTCGGCACGGTCCACGGGCTGACGCTCGGGTTCGGGACGACGCTGATCGGCGAAGCCGTCGACTATTCGATCTACCTGTTCGTGCAATCGGCGCAGGCCGGCACGCGCGGCGCGGCGCGCCCGGCCAACGCGACGCGCGCATGGGTCGCCGCATACTGGCCGACGATCCGGCTCGGCGTGCTGACGTCCGTGTGCGGCTTCGCGTCGATGCTGTTCTCCGGCTTCCCGGGCCTCGTGCAACTCGGGCTCTATTCGATCGTCGGGCTGACGGCCGCCGCGCTGGTCACGCGCTTCGTGCTGCCGCACCTGCGCGGCGAGCGTGTCGCGATCCGCGACGTCTCGCGCGTCGGCGCCGTGCTCGCGCGCGCGGCCGACGCCGCGCCGCGGCTGCGCTGGCCGCTCGCGGTGCTCGTGCTCGCCGCATGCGCGACGCTCGCGCTGCATCGCGACGGCCTGTGGAGCCACGAGCTCGCCGCGCTCAGCCCGGTGCCTGCGTCGGCGCAGGCGCTCGACGCGCGGCTGCGCGCCGATGTCGGCGCGCCCGACGTGCGCTACCTCGTCGTGATCGCCGCGCCGACCGAACAGGCCGCGCTCGAAGGTGCGGAAAAAATCGCCGCGCAGTTGCAGCCGCTCGTCGACCGCGGCGCGCTCCGCGGTTTCGAAAACCCCGCCCGGTACCTGCCGAGCGATGCCGCGCAGCGCGCACGCCAGGCGAGCCTGCCCGATGCGGACGCGCTCGCCGCACGGATGCGCTCGGCCGTCGCGCACCAGCCGATCGCGGTGAAGCCCGACCTGTTCGCGCCGTTCCTCGCCGACGTCGATGCCGCGCGCCACGCGCCGCTGCTCACTCGCGCGGACCTGCGCGGCACGTCGATGGCGCTCGCCGTCGATGCGCTCTTGACCGAACGCGACGGTCGCTGGAACGCGATGCTGCCGCTGCGGGCGCCGGACGCCACGCGCGCGAAGCAGCCCACGTCGAGCCTCGACGCCGCGCCGATTCGCGCCGCCGTCGCGCGCGCGGGCGTGCCCGATGCGCTATTCGTCGACATGAAGGCCGAAGCCGATCGCCTGTACGTGAGCTACGTGCACGAGGACCTCCGGCTGTCGCTCGCAGGATTCGCCGCGATCGCCATGCTGCTGCTGATCGCGCTGCGCTCGCCGCGCCGCGCCGCCCGCGCACTCGCCCCGCTCGTCGCGGCCGTGCTGGTCGTGACGGCCGGCTTCGCGCTCGCCGGCGTGCCACTGACGATCCTGCACCTCGTCGGGATGCTGCTGATCGTCGCGGTCGGGTCGAACTACGCGCTGTTCTTCTGCCGGCGCGACGACGCGCAGCCCGTCACGCCGTACACGCTCGTGTCGCTGCTGATCGCGAACCTCGCGACGGTCGCCGGCTTCGGGCTGCTCGCGCTGTCGCGCGTGCCGCTGCTCGAAACCTTCGGGCTGACCGTCGGCCCCGGCGCGATGCTCGCGCTCGCGTTCGCGGCGATTCTCGCGCCGCGCGCCGCAACGACGGTTGGCCATCGCGAACAAGGAGGCCGCGCATGAATGCGCCGTCGTCGATTCCGCCACGCCACGCCGACACCACGCGGCGCTGGAAACCCACGCCGCTGATCGCGGGCGCCGCCGCGTTGCACGCGGGTGCGGCCGCGGCCGCGATCGCGCAACCGGCCACGTGGCCGTGGGCCGTCGGCGGCGTGGTCGCGTCGCATCTCGCGCTGACCGCGGCCGGCCTGTGGCCGCGCAGCACGCTGCTCGGCCCGAACTGGACACGCCTGCCGGCCGGCGCGGGCCGCCGCATCGCGCTGACGATCGACGACGGCCCGGACCCGGACGTCACGCCGCGCGTGCTCGACCTGCTCGACCGTTACGACGCGCGTGCGACGTTCTTCTGCATCGGCGATCTCGCGCGCCGCCATCCTCACTGGATCGAGGCGATCGTCGCGCGCGGCCATGCGATCGAGAATCACAGTCAGCGGCACCGCCATACGTTCTCGCTGTCGGGACCGGCCGCGCTGCGCCGCGAGATCGCGGCCGCGCAGCAGACGCTGACCGACCTCGCCGGCACGCGCCCGCTGTTCTTCCGCGCGCCGGCCGGCCTGCGCAATCCGTTTCTCGAACCGGTGCTATGCGAATTCGGCCTGCAACTGGCAAGCTGGACGCGGCGCGGCTTCGACACGCGGGCACACGACGCCGCGACCGTTACGCGCCGCCTGCTGCACGGGCTCGACGCGCGCGACATCCTGCTCGTGCACGATGGTCACGCGGCGCGCGATGCGCGCGGCGAACCGGTCGTGCTCGACGTGCTGCCCGCGGTGCTGCGCGCAGCCGCCGACGCGCAGCTGCACTGGACCACGCTGCGCGCGGCGCTGGCGCCCGAACCACCCGGCCAGCCGGGCGTCCCGGCACCCCCGTTTGATAAAATCTGACCGCGAACGGCGCGCGTGCCAGCCCTGCTGCAGCGCCCGTTCCGGCCACCGGATGCGACCCTCGTGAACCCTCTCCTGCTCTCGCACTTCACCGCCACCAGCTGCATCGGCCGCGGCCTCGACGCGACCCTCGATGCGTTGCGCGACGCCCGCGGCGGGCTCGTGCCGTGCAATTTCGAGCGTGCGGATCTCGACACGTGGATCGGCGCGGTGGACGGTGTCGATGCGCAGCCCGTGCGCGCCGATCTCGCCGACTTCGAATGCCGCAACAACCGCCTCGCGCAACTCGGCCTGACGCAGGACGGCTTCGACGCGCGCGTCGCGGCGGCGGTCGCACGCTACGGCGCCGCACGCGTCGGCGTGTTCGTCGGCACCAGCACGGCCGGCATCCTCGAAACCGAACGCGCGTATCAGCGCCGCGACCCGACGAGCGGCGCGCTGCCGGCCGATTTCCGCTACGCGCACACGCACAACCCGTATTCGCCGGCCGCGTTCGTGCGCGCGTATTTCGCGCTGCGCGGACCGGCGATGGCGATCTCGTCTGCGTGCTCGTCGGGTGCGAAGGTGTTCGGCTCCGCGCGCCGCATGATCGAGGCCGGGCTGATCGACGCGGCCGTCGTCGGCGGCGTCGATTCGCTGTGCCTGACCACGCTGTACGGCTTCAACTCGCTCGAACTGCTGTCGCGCGAGCCGTGCCGGCCGTTCGACGTCGCGCGCGACGGCATCTCGATCGGCGAAGCCGCCGCGTTCGCGCTCGTCGAACGCGTCCCTGCGCCGCCCGCCGCGCTCGACGGCGACGCGATCCTGCTGCTCGGCATCGGCGAATCGAGCGACGCGCACCACATGTCGTCGCCGCATCCGGAAGGGCTCGGCGCGCGCGCGGCGATCGAGCAGGCGCTCGCTTCCGCCAGCCTCGGCGCGCACGACATCGACTACGTGAACCTGCACGGCACCGCGACGCCGAGCAACGATGCGGCGGAAAGCCGCGCGCTCGGCGCGCTGTTCGCCCGCACGCCGTGCAGTTCGACGAAGGGCGCGACCGGCCACACGCTCGGCGCGGCCGGCGCGCTGGAGGCGATCGTCGCGGCGCTCGCGCTGCGCGAGCAGTTCGTGCCGGCCGGCGTCAACACGACCCAGCCCGACCCGGCGCTCGCAGCCGATTACGTGCTCGCGAGCCGCGACACGCGCGTGCGCGCCGTCCTCTCCAATTCGTTCGGCTTCGGCGGCACGAATTGCAGCCTGATCTTCGGCCGCGCCCAGCATGCGGCCGGTCGCGCTCGCCGTTGAGGCCCGCCATGACGCTCACCGCCTTCATCGAAAACATCGGCCTCGTCGGGCCGGGATTGAACGACTGGCCGCACGCGGCCGACGTGCTCGCGGGCCGCGCGCCCTACGTGCCTGCCCGCACCGAGCTGCCGCCGCCGGCCGGGCTGCCGTCCGCCGAACGGCGCCGCACGGGCCCGGTCGTGCGCACCGCGCTCGCGGTCGGCCACGAAGCGGTGGCCGCGAGCGGCCGCGACGCCGCGACGCTCGCGACCGTGTTCAGCGCGTCCGGCGGCGACGGCCAGAACTGCCACGCGATCTGCGAAACGCTGGCCGGCGACGATCGCCAGCTGTCGCCGACCCGCTTCCACAATTCGGTGCACAACGCGCCGGCCGGCTACTGGAGCATCGCGACCCGCGCGACGGCGACGTCGAACGTGCTGTGCGCGCACGACGGCAGCTTTGCCGCCGGCCTGCTCGACAGCCTGTGCCAGGTCGTCGTCGATCGCGTGCCGAGCCTGCTGATCGCGTACGACACCGACTATCCGGAACCGCTGCGCACGGTGCGGCCGATCGGCGACGCATTCGGCGTCGCGCTCGTGTTCGCGCCGGAAGCGAGCGAACGCGCGCTCGCCCGCATCGACGTGCAGCTCACCGATGCGCCCGCGACGACGCTCGCGCATGCCGGACTCGACGCGCTGCGCGCCGGCAATCCGGCCGCCCGCGTGCTGCCGCTGCTTGATGCGCTCGCCGCGCGGCGCTCGACGCGCGTCGTGCTCGACTACCTGGACGATACGCGCGTGCAAGTCGACGTCGCGATCTCCGAATCCTGCGCGGAGCGCGCGCGATGACCGCACCGGTCGGATTGACCCCGCCGCTCGACCATGCGTGGATTGCCGCGCACGTTCCGCACGCCGGCGCGATGTGCATGCTCGATTCGGTCGATGCATGGGATGCCGAACGAATCCGCTGCACCGCGACGAGCCACCGCGATCCGCACAACCCGCTGCGCGCGCACGGGCGGCTCGCGTCGGTTTGCGGGATCGAATACGCGGCGCAGGCGATGGCCGTGCACGGCGCGCTGCTCGGCGCGCACGAAGCACGGCCGCGCGTCGGCTATCTCGCGAGCGTGCGCAACGTCGACGCGTTCGTCGACCGGCTCGACACGTTCGAAGCGCCGCTCACCGTCGATGCGCAACGCGTCAGCGGCGACGGCCGCTCGGTGCTGTACGGCTTCGCGCTGCGCTGCGGCGAGCGCGTGCTGCTGTCCGGCCGCGCGGCGGTGATGCTCGACGCATCGGCCGCCGGCGCGCTTCAACCGGCACCTGCCGGCAACACGAATCCTCGATGACGAGGCTTACCTCAAGGAAACCGGTCGTGAAAGTTCGTCAGTTCATTGGCGCAGCGCTCGTTCTGGCGCTGCTCAGCCCGCTCGCACACGCGGACATGTCGGAAGTGAAGCAGGACATCAAGCGCGATTCGAAGGAAGCCGCGCACAAGACCGGCGAGGCCGCACGCAGCTTCGGCCACGCGACCGCGAGCGCCGCGAAGGCGGTCGGGCACGGGGTCGCCCATGCGTCGCGCGAAGGCTGGGAAGCCACCAAGCGCACGACGAAGCGAATCTTCCACAAGAACGACGCGGGCGAGTCGGCTGGAAAGGGCGAAAAGAACGACTGATCGCGCATCCCGCGCGCTACCGACGGCATGCGCGCGGGACGTGACCGCTCATCGACCGCTCGCCGATCGTTCACCGCTTGCGACGCGACCGGCTCAGCCGTCAGCGTGCCCGGCGCATGCGGCGCGGCGATCTTTCCGGCCTGCGCGCGAAACACTTGCCGTACGCGACGAACCGGCAATCGCGATGATCGAAGTTCCGCAGCAGCCGCGCGCGGCGCCGCTCGAGCCAGTAGAGCGAGATCGCCATCGTCAGCGCGATGGCCAGCGCCGAGCCGCCGATCACCAGTCCGATCCAGGTGTCGCCCATGCGTTCTCCGGAATGCGAGGCCGAAGCGGCGCGCCTGCCGCCGCTCCGGCGCGGGATAGGGGGAACGCGACCCGCACGGGCGCGAATGCCGTGCGGGCCGCCGCACGTCACTGCATGTGCTGACCGCCGTTGATCGCGATGTTGGAGCCCGTCACGAAGCCGGCCTCCTCCGAGCACAGATAAGCGACCAGCGCCGCGACTTCCTCGGGCTTGCCGAGCCGACCCGCCGGGATCTGCGGGAGGATCTTCGTGTCGAGGATGTCCTGCGGGATCGCAGTGACCATCTTCGTCGCCAGGTAGCCCGGCGACACCGTGTTCACCGTCACGCCCTTGCGCGCGACCTCGAGCGCGAGCGATTTCGTGAAGCCGTGCATGCCGGCCTTCGCGGCCGCGTAGTTGGTCTGGCCGACCGAACCCTTCGAGCCGTTCACCGACGAGATGTTGACGATGCGGCCCCAGCCGCGCTCGACCATGCCGTCGCAGACCGGCTTCGTCATGTTGAACACGGAATCGAGGTTCGTGCGGATCACCGCGTCCCAGTTGACCTTGTCGAGCTTGCGCAGCGTCATGTCGCGCGTGATGCCCGCGTTGTTCACGAGAATGTCGACCGGGCCGATGTCCCGCACGATCTTCTCGATGCATTGCTGGCACGAGTCGTGATCGGCCACGTCCACCGGGTACGCATGGAATTCCCGGCCGGCCGTATGCATCTCGGTCAGCCAGCGGTCCGCGCCGGCGTTGTTCGGCGAATACGTGACGACTACCCGATGACCCGCGTCGTTCAACCGGATGCTGACCGCCTCGCCGAGGCCGCCCATCCCACCTGTCACAACAGCGATTCGCTTAGTCATACTATGAATTACCGACAAAAAAGTAATCGATGAAAGGCGGGGCGGCGGCCTCGCACACGCTGCCGCCCCACCGCTTCGATGCGCGTCCGCCCGCGTCGCGGGCGCGGCACGCACCGGTACCTCGCGCGTGTTGTTGACTGCCTCTGTTGCGCGAAAACCGCCCGGCTCGCCCGCGACGCCGATTCGCGCCGCGAGCGGACCGTATCGTCAGCCGCTGCTCAGACGCGCTCGACCGCGAGCGCGACGCCCATCCCGCCGCCGATGCACAGCGACGCCAGCCCGCGCTTCGCGTCGCGCTTGACCATCTCGTGCAGCAGCGTCACCAGGATCCGGCAGCCCGACGCGCCGATCGGGTGGCCGATCGCGATCGCCCCGCCGTTCACGTTCACCTTCGACGTGTCCCAGCCCATCTGCTTGTGCACCGCCAGCGCCTGCGCCGCGAACGCTTCGTTGATCTCCATCAGGTCCAGGTCGCCCGGCGTCCAGCCCGCGCGCTCCAGCGCCCGGCGCGACGCCGGCACCGGCCCCATGCCCATCACGCTCGGATCCACGCCCGCGTTCGCGTACGCCTTGATCCGCGCCAGCGGCGTCAGGCCCAGCGCCGCCGCCTTCTGCGCCGACATCACCAGCACCGCCGCCGCGCCGTCGTTCAGCCCCGACGCGTTCGCCGCCGTCACCGAGCCGTCCTTCGCGAACGCCGGCTTCAGCCCGGCCAGCGACTCCGCCGTCACGCCGTGACGCACGAACTCGTCGGTCGCGAACTGCAGCGGCTCGCCCTTGCGTTGCGGAATCGACACCGGCACGATCTCGTCGTTGAAACGGCCCGCCTTCTGCGCGGCTTCCGCCTTGTTCTGCGACAGCGCCGCGAACGCGTCCTGCTCTTCGCGCGTGATCCCGTATTCCTTCGCGACGTTCTCCGCCGTGATGCCCATGTGGTACTGGTTGTACACGTCCCACAGCCCGTCGACGATCATCGTGTCGACCAGCTTCGCGTCGCCCATCCGGAACCCGTCGCGCGAGCCCGGCAGCACGTGCGGCGCCGCGCTCATGTTCTCCTGGCCGCCCGCGATCACGATCTCCGCGTCGCCCGCGACGATCGCGTTCGCCGCCAGCATCACGGCCTTCAGGCCCGAGCCGCACACCTTGTTGATCGTCATGCCCGGCACCGCGCTCGGCAGCCCCGCCTTGATCACCGACTGCCGCGCCGGGTTCTGCCCCGAGCCGGCCGTCAGCACCTGGCCCATGATCACTTCGCTGACCTGGTCGGGCTTCACGCCCGCACGCTCCAGCACCGCGCGGATCACCGTCGCGCCCAGTTCCGGCGCCGCAATCTTCGCGAGCGAGCCGCCGAATTTGCCGACCGCGGTCCGCGCGGCCGATACGATCACTACATCCGTCATGTTCAGTTCCTGCATCGAAGTCAGTTCCTCGTGGCGACGCCGGCACGAGACGGTCGCACATGGCGATGGCGCCGCCCGCCGCCGTATTGGCGGGCAGCTTCCGTCCGCATCGGCGGCACGGCACACCGCCGCACGGGCAACCGTGCACGGGCGTCTGGCGGCGAACCGGATGTTTGCCGGGCCGCGCGTGGCACACGCGGCGGCCGGCGCCATCCGGCGCCGATCAATCGTGTCGCGCCTGCGCGCGACACGCATTCACGCGGTTACGCAGCCGAGTCGCGCGCAGCCGCAGCGTCCTTGCGGGCGGCCGCCGCCGTCTGCTTCGCGCCGCGCGTGGCCGTTTCGCTGACCGCATCGAAGCCGCTCTGCGCCGCCTCGATCGCCTGCCCCGTCGCTGCGCGCACGGAGTCGGCCGCGGCGCTCGCCGCCGACAGCGCCGAATTCAGCGCGGCCACTACCGGCGCCGAGCCGGCCGGCGCGTGCTTCGTCAGTTCGCCGAGCACGTCCTTCAGGCGTTTGTCGTTCTGTTCGTACTGCGCCTGCGCGACCTTCGCCCATTCGGACTGCGTCGACACCGCGATGTCGAACAGATGGCGGCCGTACGACACGACCTTGCCGGTCGCGTCCTGCGGCACCGCGACCTGCTGCACGAAGCCCGCGGCCGGGTTGTTGCTGCTGAACGCGTTCTTCAGCTTGTCCTCGTATTCCTCGAGCGCCGTCCGGGCCGCTTGCAGGTTGAGTTCGACGACAGCCTCGAAACCGTGGATCGCCGGACGGGCGATCGCAAACCACGCGGCGATACCGGATTGATAATCGGCGGCGAGTTTTTCGGGGGCAAATACGGACATCGGGCACGCTCCTGTTGGCAATGCGAGAGACGACGTAAAGAAAAACGGAAGCTTGATCGACCGCTGCTTCCTTATTGACAACCCGCACCTGTTTCAGCGCGGGCAGTGGAAGGAAGTCATTCTAGATCGATTAATTGTCAATTAAATGGCATTAATACTAGGTATAAACCCTTATTACCCTTTTGACCAGCAGCCGAAGCCGCAGGCGCGGCGAAATCTCAGACAAGACGCCACCCTCAGCGACCCGCCATGCGTTTTTACCTTTTTGCAGCATAGCGCATCGTGACGTGGCGCAATATTTGCCAATTCATTATTCCGTTTATTAGAAAACCGGCCTCCATTGAAAATGGAGTGATCGTTTATGTAATATTTTTTCTCGATTTGTTGTGAAATCGTTTTCTCGATTATTAATGACGAAATCAATAATCGGATGAATGGCCGGTCGCGACAAAAAAGGCCGCTCGAAGCGGCCTCGGTCGATGTGGTCGCACGCGGGATCAGCCGGCCAGTTCGCGATGCAGCGCGCGGAACTCCTGCGCGAGCTTGTGCGCCGGCTCGAGATGGATCACCGGCGTCGACTGCTGATGCGATTCGCGGATCTTCACCGACGCGGACAACCGCGACGCGAGCACCGGCAGCCCTTCGTCGACGAGCTCGTCGACCAGCCGTTGCGGCAGGCTCGCGCGTGGCTGGAACTGGTTGATGACGATCCCTTCCACCTCGAGCGCCGCGTTGTGGTCCTGCTGGATTTCCTTCACGTTCTCGAGCAGCGTGTACAGCGCGCGGCGCGAGAAATCGTCGCAGTCGAACGGGATCAGGCAGCGCTCGACCGCGATCAGCGCCGAGCGCGTATAGAAATTCAGCGCGGGCGGCGTGTCGATGTACACGGCGTCGTACATGTCGAGTTCGTTCAGCGCGTCGCGCAGCTTGTAGATCTTGTAGCGCGATTCGAGCTTGCCGTGCAGCGTGTCGAGATCCGGATGCGCGGGCATCACGTCGAGCCCGTCGAACGGGGTCGCGTGGATGAACGACGCGACGTCGACCGGACGGAAGTTGAAGGTCAGCGCGGTTTCGAAGAAGCCGGCGACGCCCGGTTGCGCATCGTCCGCGGCGTCGCCGAGCAGGTAGCGCGTCGAGTTCGCCTGCGCATCGAGATCGATGACGACCGTGCGCAACCCTTCGCTCGCGCTGATCGCCGCGAGGTTGCAGACGATCGTCGACTTGCCCACGCCGCCCTTCTGGTTGAATACGACCCGCCGCATGGTGCCTCCTCGATCGAAACGTCGAAACGGCCAGCTTAGCCGATCAATAATGGCGACCGCGTGACGCAGGTCGAATTGGACGCGACGAGTGCGCGACTCGAGTACGCGACTTGGACGCGCGACGTGTCAGACGCGCGGCACGGCGCCCGACACGTACCGGTTGCCGGGCACGCTCCACCGCCACGGCAGATCCTGGCCGACGCGAATGCCGATGCGCGGCCCGCCCGCCAGATCGGCGGGCGGCGCCATCCCGTCGTCGACGATCGCGAACCCGTCGCGCGCGCCGACCAGGTCGACGCCATCCTGCGCGCCGCCGATCCCCATCGCCTGCGTCAGCCGGGCCGGCCCGCGGCACAGGTCGCGATCGCGCGTGCGCGGCGGCCGCGCCGCCCGCATCTGGTCGAGCCCGTGCAGCGGCTCCAGCGCACGGATCAGCACGCCCGTTCCGGCGCCGTCCGGGCCGCACACGCAGTTGCAGCACCAGTGCATTCCGTACGTGAAATACACGTAGAAGTGCCCGGGCGGCCCGAACATCGTCGCGTTGCGCGGCGTCTTGCCGCGATAGGTGTGCGCGGCCGGATCGAGCGCGCCCGCATACGCTTCCACTTCGACGATGCGGCCGGCCCGGCCGTCCGCGGACGCGAGGATCTTGTTGAGCAATTGCGGCGCCACCTCGGTGGCCATGCGGTTGAAGAATGCGCGCGGGACGATGGCGCCCGGCCACGGCGCCGGCGTCTTACCGCGTCGCATCGTGCCGCTCGGTCATCGCCGCGAGATGAAGCTCGCGATACGCGTCGACCAGATCGTCGAGCCCGAATGCGAGGTTTCTGCCGCTGGGGTTCGGCAGCACCCACACGCGTGCATGCCCGATGCGGGCCGGCTGCAACCCCCACGCGACCTCGCGTTGCCCCGACAGCGCCGAATACGCGGCCTTGCCGAGAAACGCGACGAAGCGCGGCGCATGCTGCGCGACCTTCTGCTCGAACCCGGCGCCCGCGGCCGCGAATTCCACGCGCGACAGTTGATCGGCGCTCGCGGTCGGCCGCGACACCACGGCCGTCAGCCCGCAGCCGTAATCGAGTATTGCGCGGTCGTCCTGCGGCGAAAGTTCCGTCGGCGTGAAGCCCGCGAGATGGATCACGCGCCAGAAGCGGTTGTTTCGCCCCGCGAAGTGATGGCCGGTCGCGGCCGCGAGCAGGCCGGGATTGATCCCGCAGAACAGAACGTCGAGATGGGGCGCGATGAGGTCGGCGAGTGCGTCAGCCACGTTTGATCCGGAGAGCGGCGTGCAGGCACGACGTAAACGAAACAAGGCCCGAAAACCCGGGCAAAGCGGCTGGCTTGACTCGGACATTCGGGCCCATCGTGATGCGAGGGTGCGACCGGCGATCAGAACGGAATATCGTCGTCCATCTCGTCGAAGCCACCGCCTGCCGGCGCGCTCGGACGGCTCTGGCCGCCGCCACCCGCGCCGCCGCGCGCAGCGCCGCCGGCACGGCCACCGCCGCCACCGCCACGCTCCGCCTGCTCGCCGCGACCGCCGCCACCACCGTAGCCGCCGCCATAACCGCCTTCGTCACCGCCGCCACCGCCGCCGCCCGAACCGCCGCGGCCGCCGAGCATCTGCATCTGTTCGGCGACGATTTCGGTCGAGTAACGGTCCTGGCCGTCCTGGCCCTGCCACTTGCGCGTACGGATGCGGCCTTCGATATAGACCGACGACCCCTTCTTCAGGTATTCGCTGACGATCTCCGCCAGACGGCCGAAGAACGCGACGCGATGCCACTCGGTCATTTCCTTGAAATCGCCGCTTGCCTTGTCCTTGTAGCGGTCGGTCGTCGCGAGACGGATGTTCGCAACCGCGTCGCCGCTCGGCAGGTAACGGACTTCAGGATCGGCGCCGAGATTGCCGACGAGGATGACCTTGTTGACGGATGCCATGTGTTTCTCCAGTAAATTCGATGCCGGGCCGCCCGCGCGTAGCGCCGGAACGAGCCCGCCGGACAGGCCGGCGCGCGGCCGATGCCTGCCCGAAACAAGATTCAGGCCTTGCGCGGCGGCGCTTTCATGCTGGCCGCGATTATAAGCCACGCGGCAACGAGCCCCGAGCACGTATAAAAGACCGTGTTCGCGCCGCCGTGCTTCAGCAGCCAGCCGCCGACGATGCCGCCGAGCGCGAGCCCGATCGACTGCGTGGTGTTGTAGACGCCCGTGGCCGCGCCCTTGCGCGAACCCGGTGCGAGCTTCGACACGAGCGACGGCTGCGACGCTTCCAGGATGTTGAACCCGAGGAAGTACACGAACAGGATCGCCGCCACAATCAGAATGGTATGCGGTGCGCTGCCGAGCAACAATTGGCCGATCAGGATAGCCAGAATGCCGCCGAGCAGCACCGGCTTCATCTTGCCCCGTTTTTCCGCGACGATGATCGCCGGCACCATCATCACGAACGCGAGCCCCATCACCGGCAGGTAGACCTTCCAGTGCGCGGCGACCGGTAGCCCGCCGTCCACCAGGAGGCGCGGCACGACGAGGAACAGCGCCGTCTGCGTCGCATGCAGCACCAGCACGCCGAAGTTCAGGCGCAGCAGCTCGACGTTGTGCAGCACCTCGGCGAACGGCGCGGGCACGTGCACGGGCTTCGCCGCGTCGGGCACGATCCACAGCACGACGCCGATCGCGAGGATCGACAGCACGCCGACGATCGCGAACAGCCCGCTCATCCCGACCCAGTGGAACACGATCGGCGCGCCGACGATCGCGACCGCGAACGACACGCCGATCGAGCCGCCGACCATCGCCATCGCCTTCGTGCGGTTCTGCTCGGAGGTCAGGTCGGCGATGAACGCGAGCACCGCCGACGACACGGCGCCCATCCCCTGGATCACGCGGCCGACGATGATCCACGTGATGTCGTGCGCGAACGCGGCGACGAAGCTGCCGAGCGCGAAGATCACGAGGCCCGTGGCGATCACCGGCTTGCGGCCGAACTTGTCGGACGCCCAGCCGTAGAAGATATAGAACAGCGACTGCGTGACGCCGTAGGCCCCGAGCGCGATCCCGACGAGCAGCACGTTGTCGCCGCCCGGGATGGTTTTCGCGTAGACCGAGAACACCGGCATGATCATGAACAGGCCGAGCATGCGCAACGCGAAGATCGCCGCGAGCGACGTGGTCGCGCGCAGTTCGGGCGCAGTCATGCGGGAAGACGTGGCAGACGGATTGGACATCGGGAATGAATTTCGAATGATCGGAATGTCCGCCCGGCGGCGGGCGGCGGAAGATCAGGACCGGCGGCCTGGCGGCCTTTCGTGCGACACGTCGGGGCCGGATGCAGGCGGCCTGCGGGCCGCGCGGAACGTGCGGCGCGACCGCTTTTCCCGGCGCAGGTGTCGCCTTGCTGCCACCTGCTGTAAAGGCTGGGGGCCGTAAACGACGGTCTCGAAAAGCCGTTATAGTAGCAGGTTTGGTTCCCTCCATTTTCGCCAGGTTCATGGAACAGATCCGTATCCGTGGGGCACGCACCCACAACCTGAAAAACGTCAATCTCGACCTGCCGCGCCACAAGCTGGTCGTGATTACCGGGTTGTCCGGGTCGGGCAAGTCGTCGCTCGCGTTCGACACCCTTTATGCCGAGGGCCAGCGCCGCTACGTGGAAAGCCTGTCCGCGTACGCCCGCCAGTTCCTGCAGCTGATGGAGAAGCCCGACGTCGACCTGATCGAGGGGCTGTCGCCGGCGATCTCGATCGAGCAGAAGGCAACGTCCCACAACCCGCGTTCGACCGTCGGCACGGTCACGGAAATCCACGACTACCTGCGACTTTTGTACGCACGGGTCGGCACGCCGTACTGCCCCGACCACGACATCCCGCTCGAGGCGCAGAGCGTGTCGCAGATGGTCGACGCGGCGCTCGCGCTGCCCGAGGAAACCAAGCTGATGATCCTCGCGCCTGTCGTCGCGAACCGCAAGGGCGAGCACGCCGAGCTGTTCGAGGAAATGCAGGCGCAGGGCTTCGTGCGCTTTCGCGTGCGCTCGGGCGGCGGCGCCGCGAATGAAGGCGTCGCGAAGATCTACGAGGTCGAGTCGCTGCCGAAGCTGAAGAAGAACGACAAGCACACGATCGACGTCGTCGTCGATCGCCTGAAGGTGCGTCCGGACATGAAGCAGCGGCTCGCCGAATCGTTCGAGACGGCGCTGCGCCTCGCCGACGGCCGCGCGATCGCGCTCGAGATGGATACCGACCGCGAACACCTGTTCAGCTCGAAGTTCGCGTGCCCGATCTGCTCGTACTCGCTGCAGGAGCTCGAGCCGCGCCTGTTCTCGTTCAATAACCCGATGGGCGCGTGCCCGGAATGCGACGGCCTCGGCCAGATCACGTTCTTCGACCCGAAGCGGGTCGTCGCGCACCCGTCGCTGTCGCTGGCCGCCGGTGCGGTGAAGGGCTGGGACCGCCGCAACCAGTTCTACTTCCAGATGCTGCAGAGCCTCGCGGCGTTCTACGAATTCGACATCGACGCCGCGTTCGAGGATCTGCCCGAAAAGATCCGCAAGGTGCTGCTGTTCGGCTCGGGCAAGCAGACGATCCCGTTCTCGTACATCAACGAGCGCGGCCGCACGACGATCCGCGAGCACGTGTTCGAAGGGATCATCCCGAACCTCGAACGCCGCTATCGCGAGACCGATTCGGTCGCGGTGCGCGAAGAGCTGTCGAAGTACCAGAACAACCAGCCGTGCCCGTCGTGCGACGGCACGCGCCTGCGCCGCGAGGCGCGCCACGTGCGGATCGGCACCGGCGACCATGCGCGCGGCATCTATGAAATCAGCGGCTGGCCGCTGCGCGACGCGCTCGGCTATTTCGACGGGCTGACGCTCGACGGCGCGAAGCGCGAGATCGCCGACAAGGTGATCAAGGAAATCGTCGCGCGCCTGACCTTCCTGAACAACGTCGGCCTCGATTACCTGTCGCTCGAGCGCAGCGCCGAGACCTTGTCGGGCGGCGAGGCGCAGCGCATCCGGCTCGCGTCGCAGATCGGCTCGGGGCTCACCGGCGTGATGTACGTGCTCGACGAGCCGTCGATCGGCCTGCACCAGCGCGACAACGACCGTCTGATCGCGACGCTCAAGCATCTGCGCGACCTCGGCAACTCGGTGATCGTCGTCGAGCACGACGAGGACATGATCCGCACGGCCGACTACGTCGTCGACATGGGCCCGGGCGCGGGCGAGCACGGCGGCGTCGTGGTGGCCGAAGGCACGCCGAAGCAGGTGCAGTCGAACCCGCAGTCGCTGACCGGCCAGTACCTCGTCGGCAAGCGCGTGATCGAGTATCCGGACGAACGCATGTCGCCCGATCCGGAGCGGATGCTGCGCATCGTCGACGCGCACGGCAACAACCTGAAGCACGTCGATCTCGAGCTGCCGGTCGGCCTCTTGACCTGCATCACCGGCGTGTCGGGCTCCGGCAAGTCGACGCTGATCAACGACACGCTGTATCACGCGGTCGCGCGCCACCTGTACGGCTCGTCGGCCGAGCCGGCGGCGCACGAGGCGATCGAGGGCCTGGAGCACTTCGACAAGGTGATCAACGTCGACCAGTCGCCGATCGGCCGCACGCCGCGTTCGAACCCGGCCACGTACACGGGCCTGTTCACGCCGATCCGCGAGCTGTTCTCGGGCGTGCCGACGTCGAAGGAGCGCGGCTACGATCCGGGCCGCTTCTCGTTCAACGTGAAGGGCGGCCGCTGCGAATCGTGCCAGGGCGACGGCGTGCTGAAGGTCGAGATGCACTTTTTGCCGGACGTGTACGTGCCGTGCGACGTGTGCCACGGCAAGCGCTACAACCGCGAAACGCTCGAAGTGCAGTACAAGGGCAAAAACATCAGCGAAGTGCTCGACATGACGGTCGAGCACGCGTACGCGTTCTTCAGCGCGGTGCCGGTCATCGCGCGCAAGCTGAAGACGCTGCTCGACGTCGGCCTCGGCTACATCCGCCTCGGCCAGTCGGCCACGACGCTGTCGGGCGGCGAGGCGCAGCGCGTGAAGCTGTCGCTGGAGCTGTCGAAGCGCGACACCGGCCGCACGCTGTACATCCTCGACGAGCCGACCACCGGCCTGCACTTCCACGACATCGCACTGCTGCTCGAAGTGATCCACCGGCTGCGCGACCAGGGCAACACGGTCGTGATCATCGAGCACAACCTCGACGTGATCAAGACGGCCGACTGGGTGATCGACCTCGGCCCCGAAGGCGGCGCCGGCGGCGGCCAGATCATCGCGCAGGGCACGCCCGAGCAGGTCGCGAAGACCAAGGCGAGCTTCACCGGCAAGTACCTCGCGCCGCTGCTCAAGCGTCCGACCCGCAAAGTCGCGGCCGGCTGACGCCGGTTCCGCCCTTCCCGCGCGCGGCCGCCCGGCCGCGCGCGCGTCGAGGGCGGCCGCGCCCCCTCGTTTTCCCTTCTGCGTTTACACCACGCGCCAAACGGCCCGTTTGCGGCCCATAATGGCAGCTATACTTTACGGCCGTAAGGTTCGCCATCCGCACCAATCCGGTGCGGCGCCGGGCGACCCGCGCTCTGCCGCGTGCTCCGCGGCACGACACAGGGACAACAGGAATCGACGATGGAGAAGCAACAAGAGTCGCGCGACACGCAGAACCGCGAGCCGCACCTGCGCAGCGTGCGGCTGACGAGCGACTTGAGCCTGCCGAAGCTGTCGGCGCTCGAGATCGGCAGCTATCTCTTCGCGCTCGTCATGATGTGGCTCGTCCTCGAGCTCAAGCTGCTCGGCGGGATGCTGGCCGGCCTGCTCGTCTATCAGCTGATCCACACGATCGCACCCGTGATCGAGCGCCATACCACCAGCATGCGCGCGCGTTGGGTCGCGGTCGTGCTGCTGTCGATCGCGATCGTCGGCGCGCTCACCGGCCTGACGCTGGCCGTCATCGAGCATTTCGAGCACACGGTGCCAAACCTGCAGAGCCTGCTCGGCCAGCTGATGCAGATCGTCGAGCAGACCCGCGCACGCACGCCGGCCTGGATCGCCAATCTGCTGCCCGTCGACGTCGAGCAGATGAAGACGAAGGCGGCCGTGCTGATGCACTCGCACATGGACCAGCTCCAGCAAAGCGGCAAGAGCGTCGCGCGCGGCTTCGGCCACGTGCTGTTCGGGATGATCATCGGCGCGATGATCGCGATCGGCGTCGAGCAGGGCAAGGTGCGCCGGCCGCTGTCCACCGCGCTCGTCACGCGCGTGTCGCGCTTCGCCGACGCGTTCCGCCGCATCGTGTTCGCGCAGATCAAGATCTCGGCGATCAACGCGGCATTCACCGGCATCTACCTGCTCGTCGCGCTGCCGATCTTCCATCAGCGGCTGCCGCTGTCGAAAACGCTCGTGCTCGTCACGTTCATCGTCGGCCTGCTGCCCGTGATCGGCAACCTGATCTCGAACACGCTGATCGTCGCGGTGTCGCTGTCGGTCAGCATGGGCACCGCGATCGCGTCGCTTGCGTTCCTCGTGGTCATCCACAAGCTCGAATACTTCCTGAACGCGAAGATCATCGGCGGCCAGATCGAGTCGCGCGCATGGGAGCTGCTGCTCGCGATGCTGATCATGGAAGCCGCGTTCGGGCTGCCGGGCGTGGTCGCCGCGCCGATCTTCTATGCGTACCTGAAACGCGAGCTGTACCTGCTGCGGCTGATCTGAAGCCGCTCGCTCGCGCACGGCAAACAAAAACGCCGCGCCCCGTGAAGGGCGCTGCGTTTTCGCTTGCGCAGCCGGCCTTTCGCGGCCGACGGATCAGCGGAACACGACCGTCTTCGTCCCGTTCAGCACGATCCGGTGCTCGACGTGCCACTTCACCGCCCGCGCGAGCGTCACGCACTCGACGTCGCGGCCGATCGCGGTCAACTGGTCGGGCGTCATGCTGTGGTCGACGCGCTCGACTTCCTGCTCGATGATCGGGCCTTCGTCGAGATCGGTCGTCACGTAATGCGCGGTCGCGCCGATCAGCTTCACGCCGCGGTCGAACGCCTGGTAGTAAGGCTTCGCGCCCTTGAAGCTCGGCAGGAACGAATGGTGGATGTTGATCGCGCGCCCGGCGAGCTGCGCGCACATGTTCGGCGACAGGATCTGCATGTAGCGCGCGAGCACGACCAGATCGGCCTGGTGCTCGTCGATCACTTCCAGCACGCGCGCTTCCTGCGCGGCCTTCGCGGCATCGGACGAGCCGCCGATCAGCGGGAAGTGATGGAACGGAATGTTGTAGCTCGCCGCGAGCTGGTAGAACTCCTTGTGATTCGACACGATCGCCGGAATCTCGATCGGCAGCTGGCCGGTGCGATAGCGGAACAGCAGGTCGTTCAGGCAGTGGCCGATCTTCGACACCATGATCACGACGCGCGGCTTCACGGCCGCATCGTGCAGCTCCCAGCGCATCGAGAACTGTTCGGCGAGCGGCGCGAATTCCTTGCGAAGCGTGTCGAGCGCCGACGCGGCATCCTCGCCGCCGCCGTCCTGCTCGAAGTGCACGCGCATGAAGAACTCGCTGGTGCGACTGTCGCCGAACTGCGCGGAATCGAGGATGTTGTTGCTGCGCTCGAACAGGAAGCCCGAGACCGCATGGACGATGCCGTGCCGGTCAGGGCACGACAGTTTCAAGATAAAGCTGTGATCGGTCGGCATGACCGCTACTCCCATTGTTTCCGTATTCGTCAAATTGCCCGCTTGCGCCGCCCGGTGGCGCGCGTCACGCGCCCGGCACGAACAGCGCGTCGATGCCGGCCGCGTCGGCCGCCGCAATCCAGCGATGACGCAGCAGCGTGTCGAGCGTCGCGAGGCTCGCATCCATCGTCGCGCGGCCTTCGCGCAGCCAGCCGATCACCTCGGGCACGCCGGCCAGCAGGTGCTCGGCCACTTCGCCGTCCTGGTTGCGCGGCGCGAAGTCGTGCGGCAGCGGCAGGTCGTACACGAAGATCAGTTCCGACTGCGTGCCTTCCGGCAGCGAGTTCAACACCTGCACCGCACGGCCCGCGATCGCGCGCGCCGCCAGGTCGGCCGGAATCCCCGCTTCTTCCCAGCATTCCTTCGCGAGCGTCTCGTGAACGCCGAGCCCCCAGCCGATCCCGCCGGCGACGACGTTGTCGAGCATGCCGGGATCGGTCGCCTTGGTCGCGCTGCGACGGCCGAGCCATATCTTCGGCGCGGCCGCGGCGGCCGGCTCGCCCGGCGTAACCGCATATTCTACGATGCCGTTCACGTGCACCGCATAGGTCTGCGTGCCGAAGAAGCGCGACGCGGCGCGCTCGATGTACGCGAGCGGCGGATCGTCGAAGCGGTTTCGGATCGCGTAGATCTCGTCGCGCCAGCCGGGAATCGCGCCTTCGGCCGCGAGCGCGCCGATCGCGCTGGCCAGCGCCATGCTGCGCGCGTCGACCGAATCGTAGCGCGCCGACAGCACGACCCGCTCGGCGGTCAGCTCGAACACGTCGGGCCAGCGCGCGAGCTTCGCGACGTCCTGGCGGCGCACCCAGCCGACCGCCTCGCCGGCGATCTCGAAACGCAGGTGCGCGGCCGGATCGAAGCGGCGCGCGGCCGCGATGCACGGAAACGTCATCGCGCTCAGTCCTTCAGCGCGACGCGGATGCCGATCGCGATGAACGTCGCGCCGGCGATCCGGTCGAGCCACACGCCGGCCTTCGGGCGGCGCTTCAGCCACGCGCCGATCATGCCCGCGCCGACGCCGAACAGCGAGAAGACGGCGGCCGTCTGCAGCATGAACAGCGCGCCGAGCTCGAACATCTGCAGCGTCACGCTTTGCGCGCCGTGCGGATCGACGAACTGCGGCAGGAACACGACGAAGAACAGCGTGACCTTCGGGTTCATCAGGTTGCCGATCACGCTCTGCCGGAAGATCGTGGCGAGCGGCTGCGGCGGGCGCGCATGCGCGTTCGCGAGCCCCTGGCTGCGCAGCGCCTTGATGCCGATCCACACGAGGTACGCGGCGCCCGCGAGCTTCAGGATCTGGAACGCGACCGGCGACGAACGCAGCACGGCCGCGACGCCGAGCGCCGCGAGCGTCGTGTGGAACAGGATCCCGGCCGTGAAGCCGAGCGCGGCGACGAAGCCGGCCGCGCGGCCCTGCGAGATGCCGCGTGCGAGCACCTGCAGGTTGTCGGGACCCGGCGCGAACGTGATCGCGACCGACGTGGCGAGAAACAGCATGAAGTTGGGCATCGTGACCTCGCTGCGGAAGGTGAACCAAGCGTGAACCGGGGCAAGCCGGCGCGGCTGGCCCCGGGAGCGGACCGGCGTTCAGTGGCCGGCGAATTCGGTAACGGTATAGACCGGCAGTCCGGCGTTGCGCAGCAGCGTCGAGCCGCCGAGATCGGGCAGGTCGATGATCGACGCGCCTTCGACGACCACCGCGCCGAGCCGCTGCAGCAGGTTGCGCCCCGCCATCATCGTGCCGCCGGTCGCGATCAGGTCGTCCATGATGATCACGCGATCGCCCGGCTTGCACGCATCTTCGTGGATCTCGACCGTCGCGCTGCCGTATTCGAGGTCGTACGATTCCGAGCGCGTCTTGTACGGCAGCTTGCCGACCTTGCGGATCGGCACGAAGCCGACGCTCAGCTCGTACGCGACGATCGGCGCGATGATGAAGCCGCGCGCGTCGAGGCCCGCAACGTAGTCGAGCTTCGCGTCGACATAGCGTTCGACGAACAGGTCGACCAGGATGCGCAGCGCCTTCGGGCTCTGCAGCAGCGTCGTGATGTCGCGGAACTGCACGCCCGGCTGCGGCCAGTCGGGCACCGTGCGGATCTGGCTGTGGATGAAGGCGACCGGATCGAGCGGTGCGCCCGGCGACGAATGCGGCATGAAACTCTCCGAAAAAAACGGTGCGCGAAGATCGGGCACCGTTTCTGATCAATACGGGTCAGGTTGTGAATCGCGGCTCACGCAGCCGCGGCCGGCGGGTCGCGCCGATGGCGCGACAACCGCTCCTCCGCGAGCGCGAGCGCCTCGGGCAGCCCGCGCAGCACCACGATGTCGCTCGCGCGCAGCTTGGTCTGCGGATCGGGTTCGACGCCGCGGATGCCGTGCCGGCGGATCGCCGTGACTTCCAGCCCGAGCGCGTACAGCCCCAGTTCTTCCAGCGAACGCCCGACTGCGTCCGCACGCGCATCGACCGGCACCGATTGTAGCCGCACCTGCTCGTGGTCGTCGTCGTCCGCATCGTCCGCGCCGCGGAAATAGCCGCGTAGCAGGCTGTAGCGCTCGTCGCGCATCTCCTCGACGCGCCGCACGACCTTGCGCATCGGCACGCCGACCAGCACCAGCGTGTGCGACGCGAGCATCAGGCTGCCCTCGACGATTTCCGGAATCACCTCGGTCGCGCCGGCCGCGAGCAGCTTCTCGAGATCGGCGTCGTCGACGGTGCGCACGATCGCCGGCAGCGTCGGCTCCAGCTCGTGCACGTGATGCAGCACGCGCAGCGCGGACGGCGTGTTCGCATAGGTGATCGCGACGGCCGCCGCCCGATGGATACCGGCCGCGAGCAGCGATTCGCGGCGCGCCGCGTCGCCGAACACGACCGATTCGCCGGCCGTCGCGGCCGCGCTCACGCGATCGGGGTCGAGGTCGAGCGCGACGTACGAAATGCCTTCCTGCTCGAGCATGCGCGCGAGGTTCTGCCCGGCACGACCGTAGCCGCAGATAATCACGTGGCCGCGCTGCTTCAGGCTTTGCGTCGCGATCCGCGTCATCTGCAGCGACTGCTGCATCCATTCGGTCGACGACAGCCGCATCACGATGCGGTCCGCGTTCTGGATCAGGAACGGCGCGGCGAGCATCGACAGCAGCATCGACGCGAGGATCGCCTGCAGCAGCGTCGAATCGACGAGGTGCCGGTCGAGGATCAGGTTCAGCAGCACGAAGCCGAATTCGCCGGCCTGCGCGAGGCCGATGCCCGTGCGCATCGCGACGCCCGGCGTCGCGCCGAACAGCCGCGCGAGCCCGGCGATCATCGTCGCCTTGAACAGGATCTGCCCGACGAAGAAGCCGAGCACGATCAACGGATGCTCCCAGATCACGCGCGGATCGAGCAGCATCCCGGTCGTCACGAAGAACAGGCCGAGCAGCACGTCGCGGAACGGCTTGATGTCCTCTTCCACCTGATGGCGGAACGGCGTCTCGGAAATGAGCATCCCCGCGATGAACGCGCCGAGCGCGAGCGACAGGCCGAACTTGTCGGTGATGAACGCGGCGCCCAGCGTGACGAGCAGCAGGTTCAGCACGAACAGCTCCTGCGAGCGGCGCCGCGCGACGACGTTGAGCCAGCGCGTCATGAAGCGCTGTCCGATGACCAGCAGCAGCGTGAGCGCGATCACGATCTTGACCGCCGCGACGCCGAGCGTGAGCGCGAGGTCCTTCGACGATTCGGCGCCGAACGCGGCGATCACGATCAGCAGCGGCACGACCGCGAGATCCTGGAACAGCAGCACGCCGAAGATGTTGCGGCCGTGCTCGGTCTCGATCTCGAGCCGCTCGGCAAGCATCTTCGACACGATCGCCGTCGACGACATCGCGAGCGCGCCGCCGAGCGCGATGCTGCCCTGCCACGTGAGATGCTCCCAGCGCTCGAACAGCGCGCCGAGCGCGAGCGCGAGTACCAGCGTCGCGACGACCTGCAGCAGCCCGAGCCCGAACACGAGCCGCTGCATCGACCTCAGCTTCGCCAGCGAGAATTCGAGGCCGATCGAGAACATCAGGAACACCACGCCGAATTCCGCGAGGTGCTCGGCCCGTTCGAGATCCGCCGTGATGCCAAGCGCGTGCGGGCCGACCAGGATGCCGACGGTCAGGTAGCCGAGCATCGGCGGCAGGTTCAACGAGCGGAATACGACGACGCCCACCACCGAGGCCAGCAGCAGCAGCAGGGTCATTTCGAGCGGGGAAATCACAGGCGAAGCGTCCTCGTTCGTCGGGGCCACGGCAAGGCGGGCGCGGGTTGTGGCGGGGGGCAGGCGACCTCGGACGAGTCCGAAGGCGCGGCGCGGCGAACAAACGCCTTTGCTATACTCCGCGCATGATAGCGAAAATCAATGATGATCGGGCGCTCGCGCTCGCCCGCGACGTGCTCGACATCGAGGCGGACGCCGTGCGCGCGCTGCGCGACCAGCTCGACGGCGGCTTCGTCGAGGCCGTGGCGCTGCTGCTCGGCTGCCGCGGCCGCGTCGTGGTCTCCGGGATCGGCAAATCGGGGCATATCGCCCGCAAGATCGCAGCCACGCTGGCCAGCACCGGTACGCCGGCCTTCTTCGTCCACCCTGCCGAGGCCAGCCACGGCGACCTCGGGATGGTCACCTCCGACGACGTCTTCATCGGCATCTCCTATTCCGGCGAATCGGAAGAACTCGTCGCAATCCTGCCGCTCGTGAAGCGGATCGGCGCGAAGCTGATCGCGATCACGGGCCGCGCGGGGTCGAGCCTCGGCACGCTCGCCGACGTGCACCTGAACGCCGCGGTGTCGAAGGAAGCGTGCCCGCTGAACCTCGCGCCCACCGCGAGCACGACCGCCGCGCTCGCGCTCGGCGACGCGCTCGCCGTCGCCGTGCTCGACGCGCGCGGCTTCGGTTCGGAAGATTTCGCGCGCTCGCATCCGGGCGGCGCGCTCGGCCGGCGCCTGCTCACCTACGTACGCGACGTGATGCGCTCGGGCGACGATGTCCCGTCCGTCGGGCTCGATGCGACGCTGTCGGACGCGCTGTTCCAGATCACCGCGAAGCGCCTCGGCATGACGGCCGTGGTCGACGCCGACGGCAAGGTCGCCGGCATCTTCACCGACGGCGACCTGCGCCGCGTGCTCGCCCGCGACGGCGACTTCCGCACGCTGCCGATCACCGAAGTGATGACGCGCAACCCGCGCACGATCGCGCCGGATCATCTGGCCGTCGAGGCCGTGGAACTGATGGAGCGCCACCGGATCAACCAGATGCTGGTCGTCGATGCCGACGGCGCGCTGATCGGCGCGCTGAACATGCACGACCTGTTTTCGAAGAAGGTGATCTGATGAGCGCAGCGCTGACTGCGGCCGAACGCGCGAGCCGCGTGAAGCTGATGATTTTCGACGTCGACGGCGTGCTGACCGACGGCGGCCTGCTGTTTACCGCGGCCGGCGACGCGATGAAGTCGTTCAATTCGCTCGACGGCCACGGCGTGAAGCTGCTCGGCGAAGCCGGCATCGCGACCGCGATCATCACGGGCCGCCGCTCGGAGATCGTCGCGGCGCGCGCGAAGGAAATGAAGATCGCGCACCTGTTCCAGGGCGTCGAGAACAAGCTCGCCGTGTTCGCCGACCTGATCGCGTCGCTCGGCCTGACGGCCGACGCATGCGGCTACATGGGCGACGACTGGCCCGACCTGCCGGTGCTGCTGCGCTGCGGCTTCGCCGCGGCCCCCGCGAACGCGCACCCCGACGTGATCGCCCGCGCGCACTGGGTCGCCGAGGCCCGCGGCGGCCACGGCGCCGTGCGCGAGGTCTGCGATGCGATCCTGCGCGCGCAGCGCCGCTACGACGCGCTGCTCGCCGCCGCCTGCGGAGCCTGACCGATGAGCACGCATTTCCGCTGGACCCAGATGCTGCCGCTCGCCGCGGTCGCCGCGCTCGCGGGCGTCACCTGGTGGCTGCTGCAGGCCACGCTGCCGCCGCCCGGCGAGGGCGTCGCGCAGCCGAAGCGCCACACGCCCGACTATTTCGCGGACAACTTCTCGGTCACCGAGCTCGACCAGACCGGCACGACCCAGTACCGGCTGACGGCCGCGAAGCTGGTTCATTACGAAGACACCGAAGGCAGCGACCTGACCGATCCGGCCATGCGCGCGTTCCAGCCCGGCAAGCCGGTCGTGACGACCACCGCGAAGCGCGGCACCGTCAACGGCGACGTGTCGATCGTCGATTTGTACGACGATGCGCGCGTCCTGCGCGCGGCCGGCGGCGGCGATCCGCAGATGCAGGCCGATTCCCAGCATTTCCGGATCTTCGTCAATGACGATGTGATCCAGACCGAAAAGCCGGTTAAACTTCAGCGCGGCCTGTCGCTCGTCAACGCGACCGACGGCATGAAGTACAACAACGTCACCCGGGTCATCGAGCTTTACGGCAACGTGCGCGGCACGATTGCCGCGGCGGACACGTCCGGCGGCTCGAAAGGTCAACCCAAGTGACGCATCCCTCACGTGACTGCATGAACGAACCGTTCCCTCGACTGATTTCCGGCGGCGCTGCGCGCGCCGTCCGCGCCGCGCTCGCCGCGACGCTCGTGGCGCTCCCGCTCGTCGGGCTGGCGCCGCTCGCCCATGCCGAGAAGGCCGACCAGAACAAGCCGATCAACGTCGAGGCCGACAACCTGACCTACGACGACCTGAAGCAGGTCACGGTCGCGACCGGCAACGTCGTGATCACGAAGGGCACGATCATCATCAAGGGCGATCGCGTCGAAGTGCGCCAGGACCCGGAAGGCTATCAGTACGCGACCTCGTTCGGCAGCGGCAAGAAGCACGCGACGTTCCGCCAGAAGCGCGAAGGCCTCGACGAATACATCGACGGCGACGCCGAGCGCATCGACTACGACGGCAAGCAGGACCTGACCACGCTGACCACCGCCGCGACCGTGCGCCGCCTGCAGGGCACGTCGACGGTCGCCGACACCGTGCACGGCAGCGTGATCACGTACGACGGCCAGCGCGACTTCTACACCGCGAAGGGCGGCAAGGACGTCGCGGCGCCGGGCAACCCGAACGGCCGCGTGCGCGCGATGCTGTCGCCGAAGAACGGCGGCCCCGCGCCGCTGAACGGCGCGCCGGCCAAGCTGTCGCCGTCGACCACGATCCAGGGAGCACCGGGCCAATGAACGCGCTTCCGAACCGCCAGCCGGCCGGCACGACGAGCTCGCTCGTCGTCCGCAACCTGAAGAAGCGCTACGGCTCGCGCACGGTCGTCAAGGACGTGTCGCTCGACGTGAAGAGCGGCGAAGTCGTCGGCCTGCTCGGCCCGAACGGCGCCGGCAAGACCACGTCGTTCTACATGATCGTCGGCCTCGTGCCGACGGACGCGGGCGAGATCTCGCTGAACGGCAGCTCGATCGGCCTGCTGCCGATCCACAAGCGCGCGTCGCTCGGCCTGTCGTACCTGCCGCAGGAAGCGTCCGTGTTCCGCAAGCTGACCGTCGAGGAAAACATCCGCGCGGTGCTCGAGCTGCAGTACGGCGAGGACGGCAAGCGCCTGTCGAAGGACGCGATCTCGTCGCGCACCGAAGCGCTGCTCGACGAGCTGCAGATCGGCCACCTGCGCGAGAATCCCGCGCTGTCGCTGTCGGGCGGCGAACGGCGCCGCGTCGAAATCGCGCGCGCGCTCGCGACCAACCCGAACTTCATCCTGCTCGACGAACCGTTCGCCGGCGTCGACCCGATCGCGGTGCTCGAGATCCAGAAGATCGTCAAGTTCCTGAAGCAGCGCAACATCGGCGTGCTGATCACGGACCACAACGTCCGCGAAACGCTCGGCATCTGCGACCACGCGTACATCATCAGCGACGGGTCGGTGCTGGCCGCCGGCGCGCCGAGCGAAATCATCGAAAACGAAAGCGTGCGCCGCGTGTACCTCGGCGAACACTTCCGCATGTAACGTCCTCCTCGTGGCTGGCTGCACCCCGCCCGGCATCGCCGCGCGGGGCTGCGCCCCGCTTTGCATCCACGCCCGCGGCCCTGCCCGCGGCCGGGCGGCGCGCCGCGCGTAATCGCGGATGGCTCAATGCGCCTGGGTCGTGGCAAACTGCCGGTATGACTCCCTCCTTGCCATGAAAGCCAGCCTTCAACTCCGCCTGTCGCAACATCTTGCGCTGACGCCTCAGCTGCAGCAGTCGATCCGGCTCCTGCAGTTGTCGACGCTCGAATTGCAGCAGGAAGTCGCGATGGCCGTCGCGCAGAACCCGCTGCTCGAGAACGACGACGAATGGATCGCGAGCCCGCTGCGCGTCGCGGCCGACGGATCGCTGATCGCGCAGACGCCGCCCGCACAGAACACCGAGCCGGCCGCGACGAACGGCAGCAGCACGTCCAGCGACCGCGCCGAGCGCGACGAGCCGGCCGGCGCCGACGAATACGACGGCTACGGGTCCGGCGACGGCAACGACGGCCCGCAGTGGAATCTCGACGAATACGGCCGCTCGAGCGGCGCGTCCGACGACGACGACCTGCCGCCGCTGCAGGTGCAGGAAGCCGCGACGTCGCTGCGCGACCACCTGTCCGCGCAATTGCGCGTCACGCAGGCCGGCCCGCGCGACCGCGCGCTCGTGATGTTCCTGATCGAATCGCTCGACGACGACGGCTACCTGACCACCACGCTGGACGAAGTGCTCGCCGACCTGCCGCCCGAACTGGAAATCGACTGCGACGAACTGAACGCGGCGCTCGCGCTGCTGCACAGCTTCGACCCGGCCGGCGTCGGCGCGCGCTCGGCCTCCGAATGCCTGAAGCTGCAGCTGCTGCGCCTCGATCCGTCCCCCACGCGTACGCTCGCGCTGGAGATCGTGTCGCAGCATCTCGAGCTGCTCGCCGCACGCGACTTCACACGGTTGCGCAAGCACCTGAAGGCGAGCGACGACGCGCTGCGCGACGCGCATGCGCTGATCCGCTCGCTGGAGCCGTTCCCCGGCGCCGCATACGGCAAGGCCGAGGCCGACTACGTCGTGCCCGACATCATCGTGAAGAAGGCCGGCCAGGGATGGCTCGCGGAGCTCAATCCGGAGGTCGTGCCGCGCCTGCGGATCAACAACCTGTACGCGAACATCCTGCGCAACAGCCGCGGCGATCCGTCGGCCGGATCGCTGAAGCAGCAGCTCCAGGAAGCACGCTGGTTGATCAAGAACATCCAGCAGCGTTTCGACACGATCCTGCGTGTCGCGCAGGCTATTGTCGAGCGTCAGAAGAATTTCTTTGCGCACGGTGAAATTGCCATGCGCCCCTTGGTTTTGCGGGAAATAGCTGATACGCTGGGCCTACACGAGTCGACTGTCAGCCGTGTGACAACCGGGAAGTACATGCTGACCCCGTTCGGGACGCTTGAATTTAAGTACTTCTTCGGATCTCACGTCTCGACCGACACCGGTGGCGCCGCGTCGTCGACCGCCATCCGAGCCCTCATCAAGCAACTGATAGGAGCTGAAGACCCAAAATCGCCACTTTCGGACAGCCGCATTGCCGAGCTGCTGGCAGAACAGGGTTTCGTGGTCGCGCGCCGCACGGTTGCGAAATATCGCGAAGCCCTCAAGATCCCGGCAGTGAATCTGCGCAAGTCTCTTTAAGCCTGCTGCCTGCCCGGCGGCAGGCGTGTCCCGACCACCGCGCACACGGGGAACAGGCCGGGCGACCTGTCCGCGATACGCCGCCTTCGTGCGGCACGGGCAAGTCGACCGGAGCGCCGCCTCGATGCGGCCGGGTGGTCACTCGCTTGGAGAAGCACTATGAACCTGAAGATCAGTGGACATCATCTCGAAGTCACGCCTGCAATTCGCGAATACGTGATCACCAAGCTGGACCGGGTGCTACGGCATAGCGATCAGGTGATCGATGGCACTGTGATCCTCTCGGTCGACAACCACAAGGAAAAGGACAAGCAGCAGCGCGCGGAAATCAACCTGCACCTGAAGGGCAAGGACATCTTCGTCGAAAGCGCGAACGGCAACCTGTATGCCGCGATCGATCTGTTGATCGACAAGCTGGATCGCCAGGTCGTCAAGCACATGGAGCGCCTGCAAACGCATGCGCACGACCCGATCAAGCTGCAGCCGTCGATCGACCAGATCGAACTGCCGCCGCAATAACCGTCACCGCAACACGCACGCCGCCCGGTTCGCCGGGCGTTTTTTTTGCCACGCCGAGCACAGGTGCAACCGGTCCGTCCGTGCTGCGCCACGCACGCGGCTGTGCTCTATAATGTTCCGGTTATCGCCGGGGGGTGTTGGATGCGGTAGCGGCGTTGCAGGTTGCCATGCCACATGCCTTGATATCGCCGAACATGGAAAATCAGTCCGCCGCCGCAAGGAGACCCCAGGCCGCCCAATCGCCTGCCAACATGAATCGCCTAGCCAAAATCCTGCCCATAGAGAACGTCGTCATCGACCTCTCGGTCACCAGCAAGAAACGCGTCTTCGAACAAGCCGGGCTGATGTTCGAGAATCAGAACGGCATCGGTCGCAGCACCGTCACGGACAACCTGTTCGCGCGCGAGCGCCTCGGTTCGACCGGGCTCGGCGAAGGTGTCGCGATTCCGCACGGCCGCATCAAGGGCCTCAAGCATCCGCTCGCCGCGTTCGTCCGCCTCGCCGATGCGATCCCGTTCGAAGCGCCCGACGGCCAGCCTGTCGGCCTCCTGATCTTCCTGCTCGTCCCCGAGCAAGCCACCCAGCAGCACCTCGAGATCCTGTCGGAAATCGCGCAACTGCTGTCCGATCGCGACGCGCGCGAGCGTCTGCACAACGAAACGGATATCGCCGAGTTGCATCGCCTGCTCACTCAGTGGCAACCTTGAGTTGTTCCGGGCGGAATATTTCCCCGTACGAGGCGGCACGCGCCGCCGTCCAGGGCCGCCCGGCGCCGGCCCGGCATGGCGACGTCCGTCGCCGCGCGCCCGCACCGGCCCATTGGAGTGACGAGAGTCATGGATACGTCCAGCATCAACGCCCAGAGCATCTTCGACGACAACGCAGCGACGCTGAAACTGAGCTGGCTGACGGGGCATGAAGGCTGGGAACGCGGCTTTTCGGCCGACACGGTCGGCAACGCGACGTCCAGCGCCGACCTCGTCGGCCACCTGAACCTGATCCACCCGAACCGGATCCAGGTGCTCGGCGAAGCCGAGATCGACTACTACCAGCGCCAGACCGACGAAGACCGCTCGCGCCACATGGCCGAGCTGATCGCACTCGAACCGCCGTTCCTCGTCGTCGCCGGCGGCGCCGCGGCGCCGCCCGAACTGGTGCTGCGCTGCACGCGCTCGTCCACGCCGCTGTTCACGACGCCGATGTCGGCCGCCGCGGTGATCGACAGCCTGCGGCTTTACATGTCGCGCATCCTCGCGCCGCGCGCGACGCTGCACGGCGTGTTCCTCGACATCCTCGGGATGGGCGTGCTGCTGACCGGCGATTCGGGTCTCGGCAAGAGCGAGCTCGGCCTCGAGCTGATCAGCCGCGGCCATGGCCTCGTCGCCGACGACGCGGTCGATTTCGTCCGTCTTGGCCCCGATTTCGTCGAAGGGCGCTGCCCGCCGCTGCTGCAGAACCTGCTCGAAGTGCGCGGCCTCGGCCTGCTCGACATCAAGACGATCTTCGGCGAAACCGCGGTACGGCGGAAAATGAAGCTGAAGCTGATCGTCCAGCTCGTGCGGCGCCCCGACGGCGAATTCCAGCGCCTGCCGCTCGAAAGCCAGACCGTCGACGTGCTCGGCTTGCCGATCAGCAAGGTCACGATCCAGGTCGCGGCCGGCCGCAACCTCGCGGTGCTCGTCGAGGCGGCCGTCCGGAACACGATCCTGCAGTTGCGCGGAATCGACACGTTGCGCGATTTCATGGATCGGCAACGACTCGCGATGCAGGACCCCGACAGTCAGTTCCCCGGCAAACTGGTGTAACCCGCACGCGCCGGCCGCGCAACGCCGACGCGTCGAGCCGGTGCTATGATGAAACGTCAGGATTCTCTGTTCCCATGCGCATCGTCCTCATCACCGGCATCTCCGGCTCAGGCAAGTCCGTCGCGCTGAACGCGCTCGAAGACGCAGGCTATTACTGCGTCGACAACCTGCCGCCGCACGTGCTTCCCGAACTCGCCCGCTACCTCGCGCAGGACGGCCAGCGCCGGCTCGCGGTCGCGATCGACGCGCGCTCGAGCGCGTCGCTCGACGAAATGCCCGGCCTGATCCGCGAGCTGTCCCGCGAGCACGACGTGCGCGTGCTGTTCCTCAACGCGAGCACCCAGGCGCTGATCCAGCGCTTCTCCGAAACGCGCCGCCGCCATCCGCTGTCCGGCTCGCGGTCGCACGATGCGGACGTCGGCCTGCTGTCGTCGCTCGAGGAAGCGATCGAGCGCGAGCGCGAGCTCGTCGCACCGCTCGCCGAATTCGGCCATCAGATCGACACCAGCACGCTGCGCGCGAACGCGCTGCGCACCTGGGTCAAGCGCTTCATCGAGCAGAAGAACAACGACCTGATGGTGATGTTCGAATCGTTCGGCTTCAAGCGCGGCGTGCCGCTCGACGCCGACCTGATGTTCGACGTGCGCGCGCTGCCGAACCCGTACTACGACCACGAGCTGCGCCCGCTCACCGGGCTCGACCAGCCGGTCATCGCCTTTCTCGACGCACTGCCGATCGTCCACCAGATGATCGACGACATCCATGCGTTCCTGATGAAATGGCTGCCGCACTTCCGCGACGACAACCGCAGCTATCTGACCGTCGCCATCGGCTGCACGGGCGGCCAGCATCGCTCGGTGTTCATCGCGGAAACGCTCGCCGCGCGCCTCGCGCGCGACGCGAACGTGATCGTGCGGCATCGTGACGCGCCAGTGGATGTCGACGCGTCGTCGCGGCTCGTCTCCGAGGTCGACCGACCCTAGCGACACCCGCCCCCACGCCCGCGCGCCATGTCCTCCCTATCGACCACCCTGATCGACCTGCCGCTGTTTCCGCTGCACACGGTGCTGTTTCCCGGAGGGCTGCTCCCGCTCAAGGTGTTCGAGGCGCGCTATCTCGACATGTCGCGCGCGTGCCTGCGCGACGACGCACCGTTCGGCGTGTGCCTGCTCAAGAGCGGGCCCGAAGTCGCGCAGGACGGCGCGGTGTCGGTGCCCGAGACCATCGGCTGCATGGCGCGCATCACCGAGTGCGATACCGGCGAATTCGGGATGCTGTATCTGCAGGCGGTCGGCACGCAGCGTTTCGAGCTGCTGTCGTATCGCGTCGAAGGCAACGGGCTGCTGGTCGGCATCGCGGAGCCGCTGCCCGACGACATCCCGCTCGAAGGCGAACAGGCGCTCGCGCAGTTCGGCTCGTGCGCCGAGGTGCTCGAGCGCATCATCGACGCGCTGAAGAAATCCGATCCGCAGAAAATGCCGTTCGGCGAACCGTTCCGCCTCGACGATCCGAGCTGGGTAGCGAATCGCCTCGCGGAGCTGCTGCCGCTCGACCTGCGCGCGCGGCAGAAGCTGATGGAGTTTCCGGACGTCGGCGCGCGCATCGACGCCGTGCACCACGTGCTCGACCGGCACGGCTGGCTGTAGCGACCGCGTCCGGTCCGTCGCGCATCGCGCGTCGCGCCCCCCGAAGGTCTTTCCTGCGCGCGGCAACGCCGCGCCCTCCCGAACGCGGCCCGCGCCGCGCCCTTCCCCGTTCGTTACAGCAGCGGCCCGCTCAGCGCATCGAGCAACTTGCGCACGGGCGCCGGCACGCCGTACGCGTCGAGCCGGCTCAGCGGCACCCACGCTGTGTCCGCGTCCCGCGCCTGCGACGGCAGGCCGCCGCCGTCCGCCAGATCGCTCAGCCGCGGCTCGATCTCGAGCCGGAAATGCGTGAACGTATGCGTGAGCGGCGCGAGCGGCACCGTGCCGCCACCGCCGAAGCCGCGCGCGAGATCCGCGAGCGCGGCATCGCCGTCCGCTTGCGGCAGGCTCCACAGGCCGCCCCAGATGCCGGTCGGCGGCCGTCGCTCGAGCAGCACGGCGTCGCCGTCGCGCAGCACGAGCATCCACGTCTTGCGCGTCGGCACGGCCTTCTTCGGCCGCGCGGCCGGCAGTTCGCGCTGGCGGCCGGTCGATTGCGCAACGCAGTCGCCCGCGAATGGGCAGCGCGCGCAGTCGGGCTTGCCGCGCACGCACAGCGTCGCGCCCAGATCCATCAGCCCCTGCGTGTACGCGCTCACGTCGGCCGCATTCGCGGCATCGGGCAGCAGCGATTCGGCGAGCGCCCACATGTCGTTCTCGACACGCTTCTCGCCCGGAAAGCCCTCGACGCCGAAGACCCGCGCGAGCACGCGCTTCACGTTGCCGTCGAGGATCGTCGCGCGCGCGCCGTATGCAAACGACGCGATCGCGGCGGCCGTCGAGCGGCCGATCCCAGGCAGTTCGGCCAATGCGTCGGGCGTCGCCGGAAACGCGCCGCCGTGCTCGGCGACGACGACCTGCGCGCAGCGGTGCAGGTTGCGCGCGCGCGAGTAGTAGCCGAGCCCCGCCCACAGCGCCATCACGTCGTCGGTCGGCGCGGCCGCGAGCGCGGCGACGTCGGGGTAGCGGTCGAGAAAACGCGTGTAATACGGGATGACGGTCGACACCTGCGTCTGCTGCAGCATGATTTCCGACAGCCAGATCCGGTACGGATCGCGGGTGTTCTGCCAGGGCAGGTCATGGCGGCCATGCTCGCGCTGCCACGCGACGAGACGCGTGGCGAACGTGCGGTGCAGCGGCGTGACGGGGAACGGAGCGGGGGCGATGCGGGGCGGCTTCAAGTTGTCTGATCGTGGAAAAGGGTTTCAACGCTGGCACGTCGGGCAGAAATAGGTCGACCGCTGGCCCTGCACGATCTGGCGGATCGATGTGCCGCAGACGCGGCACGGCTGGCCGGCGCGATCGTAGACGAAGCAGTCGAGCTGGAAGTAGCCGCTTTCGCCGTTGCTGCCGACGAAATCGCGCAACGTGCTGCCGCCGCGCTCGATCGCGTCGGCGAGCGTCGCGCGCACCGCATCGGCCAGCCGCTCGTAGCGCGGCAGCGACACCTTGCCGGCGGCCGTCGTCGGCCGGATGCCGGCGCGAAACAGGCTCTCCGACGCATAGATGTTGCCGACGCCGACGACCATGTCGCCCGCGAGCAGCGCCTGCTTGACCGACACCGTGCGGCCGCGCGTGCGCGCATGCAGCAGCGCGCCGGTGAACGCCGGCGAGAACGGCTCGACGCCGAGGCTCGCGAGCAGCGGATGCGCATGCACGTCGCCGGCTTCGCGCGGGTGCCACAGCACGGCGCCGAAGCGGCGCGGATCGCGAAACCGCAGCACGAATTCGTCGAAGATCCAGTCGATGTGATCGTGCTTCGCGGCGACCGGCACGCCGGCCGCGGGCAGCACGCGCAGCGTGCCCGTCATCCCGAGATGGACGATGAACCAGCCCGCATCGACTTCGAACAGCAGGTACTTGCCGCGGCGCTCGACGGCGAGCACCTCGCGCGCGCGCAACTGCTCGGCGAGCCCCGCCGGCACGGGCCAGCGCAGCATCGCGGTACGGACGTCGACACGCTCGACGCGGCGGCCCGCGACAAAGGGCTCGATGCCCCGGCGCGTGACTTCGACTTCTGGCAACTCTGGCATGTTTTGCGGGTCTGAGGCTACGGTCTGCTTACATGGGGAACGCGCATGCGCCGCCGCGAGAACGGCCGTTCTCGCGGCGACTCCGAATTAAACACGGGAATGCCCGAAATCGCCGGCCTGGCAGCCCGCGAGGCGGGCGATTTCGGGCATTCGCATGGGGATTCCGCAGGCAAGCGGACCCTATCACGATCGTGCGTGTATTGTAGCGAGCGCGTTACAATCGGTTGAAACATCGAACGGATTTCCATGACTCTGCCCTCGAAGCTGCTTCAGAAGCGCCCCGCCGCCGTGCGCGGCGCGCGCGCCTTCCCGGTCCGCCGTGCACTCGGTGCCGCGCTGTTTGCCGCCTGGACCCTCACCGCCTTTCCGGCCCACGCGCAGGCTCCGGCATCGGACGACGCGGAGCCGCAGGGTGCGTTCGAGCATGTGATGCCGGACGAGCAGAAGAATCTCCCCGGCGTCCCGCTGACGAGCCAGATCGTCTATCAGGTGCTCGCGGCCGAGGTCGCGCTCCAGCGCAACCAGCCGGCACCGGCGTACCAGACCTACCTCGCGCTTGCCCGCGACACGCGCGATCCGCGCATGGCGCAGCGCGCGACCGAAATCGCACTCGGCGCGCAGAGCCCGGCCGACGCGCTGTCCGCCGCGAACCTGTGGCGGCAGTACGCACCGGATTCGAACCGCGCGTCGCAGGTCGACGCCGCGCTGCTGGTGCTCGCCGGCAAGCCGGCCGACGCGCAGCCGATGCTCGCGCGCGAGCTGGCCCGCGCGACCGGCGACACGCGCGGCCCGGCGATCCTCGCGCTGCAGGCGCTGCTCGTGCGCGGCCCCGACCGCGTCGGCGGCCTCGCGGTGCTGAAGGACATGCTGAAGAACGACATGAATCGCCCCGAGGCGCAGCTCGCGATCGCGCGGCAGCAGCTCGCGGTCGACGACAAGGACGGCGCCGCGCAATCGCTGAAGCAGGCGCTGCAGATCCGCCCCGACTACCTGCCGGCGGCGCTGATGCTGTCGCAGATGGGGCCGGCGGAGCGCGCGGCGGGCATCGCGTCGTTCGAGAAGTATGTTCAGCAGAATCCGAAGTCGCGCGACGCGCGGCTCGCGCTGTCGCAGCTCTATCTCGCCGACGATCGCCTCGACGACGCGCAGAAGCAGTTCGAGACGATGCGCAAGCTCGACGCGAAGGATCCGACGCCGCTGATGGCGCTCGCGCTGATCAAGATCCAGCAGAAGAAACTCGACGAGGCGACCGGCTACCTGAAGCAGTACGTGCAGCTCGGCGACAAGCAGCCGAACCTCGACGTCGGCCAGGGCTACATCTACCTCGCGCAGATCGCGATCGACCAGAACAACGACGCGCAGGCGTCGCAATGGCTCGACAAGGTCGACCAGACGAGCCAGCACTACCTGCCCGCGCAGATCACGCGTGCGCAACTGCTGCAGAAACAGGGCAAGACCGACGAGGCGCGCAAGGTGCTCGACAACCTGCCGATCTCGGATCCGCGCGACGCGGCCGTGGTCGCGCGCACCGATGCGTCGATCCTGTTCACCGCGAAGCGCTATCCGGAAGCGGAAGCGCGGCTCGGGCAAGCGGTCCAGGACTTCCCGGACGATCCCGACCTGCGCTACGACTACGCGATGGCGGCCGAAAAGACCGGCCACTACGCGACGATGGAAAAGCAGTTGCGCGAGCTGATCCGTACGCAGCCCGACAACCCGCAGGCCTACAACGCGCTCGGCTATTCGCTCGCCGACCGCAACCAGCGCCTGCCCGAGGCGAGCAAGCTGATCGACAAGGCGATGGCCCTCGCGCCGAACGACGCGTACATCATGGACAGCCTCGGCTGGGTGAAGTACCGGATGGGCGACACGGCCGGCGCGACGAAGGTGCTGCAGCGTGCCTACGAACTGCAGCCGAACGCGGAAATCGGCGCGCATCTCGGCGAAGTGCTGTGGAAGAGCGGCGCGCAGGACGACGCGCGCAACGCGTTGCGTGCCGCGCAGAAGCTCGAGCCCGACAACGAAACGCTCGTGCAGACGCTCAAACGCCTGCAGATCAACGGCCTCTGATGCGGATGTTCCCGATGTTTTCCCGGTTCTCCCGCGCGCAGCGCACGCTGGCCGCGGCCGGCGCGGCGCTTGCGCTCGCCGGCTGCGCGAGCACGCCGCCGGCGGCCCACGCGCCGACGGGCGCCGCGCTGCAGACGGCGGCGACGCATGCGTACCATGGCCGCTTCGCGGTGCGGTACGACGATCGTCTCGGCAACCCGCAGAACGTGTACGGCAACTTCGACTGGCAGGAGCACGGCGACGACGTGTCGCTCGAGCTGCGCAGCCCGCTCGGCCAGACGCTCGCGGTCGTGAAATCGTCCCCGCGCGCGGCGTCGCTCGAATTGCCGAACCGCCCGACCCAATATGCGCCCGACGTCGGCGACCTGATGCAGAAAACGCTCGGCTTCGAGCTGCCGCTCGCGGGCCTGCGCTACTGGCTGCTGCCGACCGCCGCACCCGCGACGCCCGCGGAAACCGTGCGCGACCCGGCCGACGGCACGCGCATCAAGCAGTTGCGCCAGGAAGGCTGGACGATCGACTACCTTGCCTACGCGGATGCCCCGGCCACGGGCGTCAAACGCGTCAACCTCGTGCGCGCGACGCCGCCGCTCGACATCAAGCTCGTGCTCGATCAGTGAGCACGCGCGCCTAGCCCCGATACCCGCATGACCGATTCGACCCGCTCGCTGCGCAACTGCCTGGCGCCCGCGAAACTCAACCTGTTCCTGCACATTACCGGCCGTCGTCCGAACGGCTATCACGATCTGCAGAGCGTATTCCAGCTGCTGAACTGGGGCGATACGCTGCACTTCACGCGGCGCGACGACGGCCGCGTCGCACGCGTCACCGACGTGCCCGGCGTGCCCGAGGAAAGCGATCTCGTCGTGCGCGCGGCGAACCTGCTGAAAGCGCATACGGGCACCGCGCACGGCGTCGACATCGAGATCGACAAGATCCTGCCGATGGGCGCCGGCCTCGGCGGCGGCAGCTCCGACGCGGCGACGACGCTGCTCGCGCTGAACCGCCTGTGGCAACTCGATGTGCCGCGCGCCGAACTCCAGTCGCTCGCGGTCAAACTCGGCGCCGACGTCCCGTTTTTTATTTTCGGAAAAAATGCGTTCGCAGAGGGTATCGGAGAAGAATTAGCTGAGGTACAATTGCCGACTCGCTGGTTCTTGGTTGTGACGCCACGCGTTCATGTCCCGACCGCTGAAATATTTTCAGATGAGTTGTTGACAAGAGATACGAAGCCCGTCACAATTGCTGACTTTCTTGCACAGCAAACCAGCGATGCGGAATGGCCAGATAGCTTCGGCCGGAACGATATGCAGGAAGTTGTAACAAGGAAGTACGCGGAAGTTGCGCAGGTGGTCAAATGGTTGTATGATGTGACCCCCGCGAGGATGACCGGCTCCGGAGCAAGCGTGTTTGCAGCGTTTCACAGCAAGCACGAGGCAGAAGCGGCGAAAGCCAGGCTGCCCGCCAGTTGGAACGGCGCAGTTGCCGAGAGTCTGAACGAGCATCCGCTCTTCGCTTTCGCGTCATGAAGTTTTACTTTGCCGAACGGCCTACACAAGTTCGGTGAAGTTATCAGTTAAGTGTAGGGGAGTCGCCAAGTTGGTCAAGGCACCGGATTTTGATTCCGGCATGCGAGGGTTCGAGTCCTTCCTCCCCTGCCAAAAATTTTCCCGCATTTCCCGCCCAAGCCTGAAGCAGGTGCACGATGAGCAGCCACAGCCATGATGGCCTGATGGTCTTTACTGGCAACGCGAATCCCGCGCTCGCCCAGGAAGTCGTCAGTATCCTTGGTATTCCCCTCGGCAAAGCGATGGTCAGCCGTTTCTCCGACGGCGAGATCCAGGTCGAGATCCAGGAAAACGTGCGCGGCAAGGACGTCTTCGTCCTGCAATCCACGTGCGCACCGGCGAACGACAATCTGATGGAACTGATGATCATGGTCGATGCGCTCAAGCGCGCATCCGCCGGCCGGATCACCGCTGCCATCCCCTACTTCGGCTATGCCCGTCAGGATCGCCGCCCGCGTTCGGCGCGCGTCGCGATCTCGGCGAAGATCGTCGCGAACATGCTGGAAATCGCCGGCGTCGAGCGGATCATCACGATGGATCTGCACGCCGACCAGATTCAGGGCTTCTTCGACATCCCGGTCGACAACATCTACGCGACGCCGATCCTGCTGGGCGACCTGCGCAAGCAGAACTACTCGGATCTGCTCGTCGTGTCGCCGGACGTCGGCGGCGTGGTGCGTGCCCGGGCACTCGCGAAGCAGCTGAACTGCGATCTCGCGATCATCGACAAGCGTCGTCCGAAGGCGAACGTCGCCGAAGTGATGAACATCATCGGTGAAGTCGAAGGCCGCACCTGCGTGATCATGGACGACATGGTCGATACGGCCGGCACGCTGTGCAAGGCCGCACAAGTGCTGAAGGATCGCGGCGCGAAGCAGGTTTTTGCCTACGCGACGCATCCGGTGCTGTCGGGCGGCGCCGCAGATCGCATCGCCGCATCGGCACTCGACGAGCTGGTCGTCACCGATACGATTCCGCTGTCGGCCGAATCGCTGGCATGCTCGAAGATCCGCTCGCTGACGAGCGCGAGCCTGCTGGCCGAGACGTTCTCGCGGATTCGCCGCGGCGATTCGGTGATGTCGCTGTTCGCGGAATCCTGATCGCGAATCGACGGAACAAAGCATGCGCGGAAAGCGAAGCGGCAACGCTTCGCTTTTTGCACAATCGGACGGGATAGACGAAACCCCGGCCGTTTCATCGGGGGCCGCTTGATGGCCCCGTTTTACTGCCTGGTCGCGGGCAGCACATGGAGAATCACATGAAAGTCGTCGCTTTCGAGCGCCAACAGCAAGGTACGGGTGCGAGCCGCCGCCTGCGCAACGCCGGTAAGACCACGGGTATCGTCTACGGTGGCGAAGCCGCCCCGCAAAAGATCGAACTGGATCACAACGCGCTGTGGCATGCACTGAAGAAGGAAGCCTTCCACTCGTCGATCCTCGACCTGGAAGTCGCTGGCCAGTCGCAACAGGTTCTGCTGCGCGACGTGCAATACCACCCGTTCAAGCAACTCGTGCTGCACGTGGACTTCCAACGCGTCGACGCGAAGAAGAAGCTGCACACGAAGGCACCGCTGCACTTCCTGAACGCAGAAGTCAGCCCGGCCGTGAAGCTGTCGAGCGCGATCGTTTCGCACGTCGCGACGGAAATCGAAATCGAGTGCCTGCCGGCCGACCTGCCGGAGTTCCTCGAAGTCGACCTGTCGAAGATCGAAGCCGGTCAATCGCTGCACGCGAAGGACATCGCGCTGCCGAAGGGCGTCGCGCTGGTCGCGCACGTCGACGCGGAAAACCCGGTCATCGCTTCGGCGACGGTCCCGGCGGGTGCCGTGTCGGACGCAGCAGAAGGCGAAACGCCGGCTGCCTAAGCGGCTGCCTGCACGCCCCATCGATCCGTTTCTCGAAACGGTCGACGCAACCCGCCGCGGCTTGCCCGGCGGGTTTTTCTTTTTCTGCGCCCAGGCGGCCGCCGCCGCCTTCGAAACGTCATGATCAAACTGATCGTCGGCCTCGGCAATCCCGGGGCGGAATACACCGCGACGCGCCACAACGCCGGTTTCTGGCTGATCGACCAGCTCGCCCGCGAAGCCGGCACGACGCTGCGCGACGAGCGCCGCTTCCACGGCTTCTACGCGAAAGCGCGCCTGCACGGCGAGGAAGTCCATCTGCTCGAGCCGCAGACCTACATGAACCGCTCGGGCCAGTCGGTCGTCGCGCTCGCGCAATTCTTCAAGATCCTGCCCGACCAGATCCTCGTCGCGCACGACGAGCTCGACCTGCCGCCCGGCACCGTGAAGCTGAAGCTCGGCGGCGGCAGCGGCGGCCACAACGGCCTGAAGGACATCACCGCGCACCTGTCGTCGCAGCAATACTGGCGGCTGCGGATCGGCATCGGCCATCCGCGCGACCTGATTCCGGAAAGCGCGCGCGCCGGCGCGAAGCCCGACGTCGCGAACTTCGTGCTGAAACCGCCGCGCCGCGACGAGCAGGACGTGATCGACGCATCGATCGAACGCGCGCTCGCCGTGATGCCGATGGTCGTCAAGGGCGAACTCGATCGCGCGACGATGCAGCTGCATCGCAACTGACCGCACCGCGCACCGGCCCGGTGCATCGGCCGTCCGACGCCATCCGGCGGCCTCGCCTGCCCCACCGCGACGCGCACATGCGGTAATCTGGACGTTTTGCCCGACAGGAGCCAAGCGGTGAGCCGTTACTGGAGCGACGTCGTTCAGCAACTCGTGCCTTACGTGCCGGGCGAACAGCCCGCGCTCGCGCACCCCGTCAAGCTGAACACCAACGAGAATCCCTATCCGCCGTCGCCGCGCGTCGTCGCGGCGATCGCACGCGAACTCGGCGACACCGGCGACACGCTGCGCCGCTATCCCGACCCGGTCGCACGCGCGCTGCGCGAGACGGTCGCGGCCCATCACCGCATCCAGCCCGACCAGGTGTTCGTCGGCAACGGCTCCGACGAGGTGCTCGCGCACGCGTTCCAGGCGCTGCTCAAGCACGACCGGCCGCTGCGCTTTCCCGACATCACGTACAGCTTCTATCCGACCTACGCGCGCCTGTACGGCGTCGAAACCACGGTCGTGCCGCTCGCGGACGATTTCTCGATCCGCGTCGACGACTATCTCGACGACGCCGGCGGCGTGCTGTTTCCGAACCCGAATGCGCCGACCGGGCGCGCGCTGCCGCTCGCGGACGTCGAGCGGATCGCGGCCGCGAACCCGTCGTCGGTCGTCGTGATCGACGAAGCGTACGTCGATTTCGGCGCGCAGTCGGCGATTACGCTGATCGACCGCCACCCGAACCTGCTCGTCGTGCATACGACGTCGAAGGCGCGCTCGCTCGCGGGCATGCGCGTCGGCTTCGCGTTCGGCGATGCGGCGCTGATCGATGCGCTGAACCGCGTGAAGGACAGCTTCAACTCGTACCCGCTCGACCGGCTCGCGCAGGTCGCCGCGCAGGCCGCGTATGAAGACACCGATTATTTCAACGCGACCTGCCGGCGCGTGATCGACAGCCGGACGCGGCTCACGCATGCGCTCGACGCACTCGGCTTCGGGATCGTGCCGTCGGCCGCGAATTTCGTGTTCGCACGCCATCCCGCGCACGATGCGGGCAGGATCGCGGCGAAGCTGAAGGAACGGGAAATTTTCGTGCGGCACTTCCGGCTGCCGCGGATCGACCAGCATCTGCGCATCACCGTCGGCACCGATGCCGAATGCGATGCGCTCGTCGCGGCGCTGCGCGAGCTGCTGGGCTGACACGGAAGAACCGGCGCCGGGCGGCACCGATCCGAAAGCAAGCGCGGCGCGCGCGCCCGTCGATCGAAGCGCGCGCGTCAGCGCAGGGTCACGATGCGTCGTCGCCCTTCACGGCGATCAACGCGTGGTACTTCTCCATCAATTGCGCGTGCGATTCGTCATGCTGCGGATCGCGCGGAATGCATTCGACCGGACACACCTGCTGGCACTGCGGTTCGTCGAAATGGCCGACGCACTCGGTGCACTTGTTCGCGTCGATCACGTAGATATCCGGGCCCATCGAAATCGCGCCGTTCGGGCACTCGGGCTCGCACACGTCGCAATTGATGCACTCGTCGGTAATCATCAAAGCCATACTGATCTCACTTCTTCAGGCCGGCGGCCGGCTTCGCAACGAAACCGGCCGGCGCCGCATCACGCGGCAGGGCCTCCCATCGCCGTGACTTTCTCGGTCAGCCACTTCTCGACGGACGGAAACACGAATTTGCTGACATCGCCGCCCAATTGCGCGATTTCGCGCACGATCGTCCCCGAGATGAACTGGTACTGATCGGACGGCGTCATGAACATCGTCTCGACGTCGGGCAGCAGATAGCGGTTCATCCCCGCCATCTGGAACTCGTATTCGAAATCGGACACGGCGCGCAGCCCGCGCACGATTACGCGCGCGTTGTTGATGCGGACGAAATCCTTCAGGAGGCCGGTGAAGCTCATCACCTTCACGTTCGGATAATGGCCGAGCACCTCGTTCGCAATCGTCAGACGTTCTTCGAGCGAGAAAAACGGCTTCTTCGCGCGGCTGTCGGCAACGCCCACCACCAGCGTATCAAAAATGCTCGACGCACGCCGCACGAGGTCTTCGTGCCCACGCGTCAGCGGATCGAACGTACCGGGATACACGGCGACTACCATGTCGCTCCTCCTGTCATCACGCAAACGGGATGGCAGCCGTGCGATGCACGCGCCGCTGCCGAGATGGGCATGCGTCGCCTTTGCGGCGCGCCGCCTCGTATGGAACGCGCATTATTCATCATTTTCGCGGCGCAGCAAATGATAGTGAACCGCACCGGCCTTGCCGTGCTTCACCACCTGCCAGCCCGCGAGCGCGTCGTGCGCGGCCGGGTCGAGTTCCGCCCCCGTTTCGACGTACAGCGCGCCGTCTGCCGCGACGAGCGGCGCGGACAGCGCGATCGCGCGCTCGAGCACGGCCAGGTCGTCGAACGGCGGATCGAGGAACACCACGTCGAACGCGCCCGGCGTGAGCCCGGCCGCAAGTCGCAGCGCATCGGCTTCGGCGATCTCGACCGAACGGGCGCCGAGCTTGTCCTTGATCGCACGCAGCTGCTGCGCGGCGCGCGGATGGCGCTCGACCATCACGACGCTCGCCGCGCCGCGCGATGCGGCCTCGAAGCCGAGCGCGCCGGTGCCCGCGAACAGGTCGAGGCAGCGCCAACCGTCGAGATCCTGGCCGAGCCAGTTGAACAGCGTCTCGCGTACGCGATCGGGCGTCGGGCGCAGGCCGTCGAGATCGAGCACCGCGAGCGGCGTGCGTTTCCAGTCGCCGCCGATGATGCGGACCGTGTGCGGCTTGCCGCGACTGGAAGGGGCCGCGGGGCGGCCGGAAGAGGAACGGGACATACGGGATATCGACAACGGAGGGACCGGGCGCGCGCGAGGGGCGCCGCCAAACAGGCGCACGTTACCACAGCGGCGACGCGCACTGACGCGAGCGCCGCGCCGCACTGATAAAATGCACGGTTTCGGCCACCGAGCGCCGCGCCCGCGCGAGCGCAGAACGGCCCGTCCGGCGCCCCGCCCTCGGCGGCGGCCCGCCCTCTTCCCGACGCCAGACCATGTTCAGTTTCTTCAAACGATTCAAGAAAACGCAGGAGCCCGATCCGGCGGAATCGCAATCGGCCGACGTGCAGCAAGCGGACGAAGCGTCCGACGCCGACGCGCCCGCGCCGGAGGCGCCGCCCGCGGCCGACGTGCCGCAGGCAAGCGCGCAAGCGGCCGCGCCGGCCGTCGTGGTGACGGTCACGCCGACCAACGACGGCCGCGACGAAGTGGTCGAGACGGTCGAGATCGTCCCGCCGCCGCTGCAGGACGCGTCCGCGAAGAAGTCGTGGCTCGCGCGCCTGAAAACGGGGCTCGCGAAGACGGGCTCGAGCATCACCGGCGTCTTCGTCAACACGAAGATCGACGAGGACCTGTACGAGGAGCTCGAAACCGCGCTGCTGATGTCCGACGCGGGCGTCGACGCGACCGAGTACCTGCTCGACGCGCTGCGCGAGAAGGTGCGCGCGGGCCGGCTGACCGATCCGCAGCAGGTGAAGGATGCGCTGCACGACCTGCTCGTCGAACTGCTGACGCCGCTCGAGAAATCGCTGATGCTCGGCCGCGCGCAGCCGCTCGTGATGATGATCGCCGGCGTGAACGGCGCGGGCAAGACGACCAGCATCGGCAAGCTCGCGAAGCATCTGCAGAGCTTCGACCAGTCGGTGCTGCTGGCCGCCGGCGACACGTTCCGCGCGGCCGCGCGCGAGCAGCTGGCGGTCTGGGGCGAGCGCAACAACGTGACGGTCGTGCAGCAGGAAAGCGGCGATCCGGCCGCGGTGATCTTCGACGCGGTCAGCGCCGCGCGCGCGCGCAAGATCGACGTGATGATGGCCGACACGGCCGGCCGCCTGCCGACGCAGCTGCACCTGATGGAAGAGCTGAAGAAGGTGAAGCGCGTGATCGCGAAGGCGCACGACGGCGCGCCGCACGAGGTGCTGCTGGTGATCGACGCGAACACCGGCCAGAACGCGCTCACGCAGGTGAAGGCATTCGACGACGCGCTGGGCCTGACCGGCCTGATCGTCACGAAGCTCGACGGCACCGCGAAGGGCGGGATTCTCGCCGCGATCGCGCGGCAACGGCCGGTGCCCGTCTACTTCATCGGCGTCGGCGAGAAGGTCGAGGACCTGCAGCCGTTCAGCGCGGTGGAATTCGCGGACGCGCTGCTCGGCTGAACGCCGCCGGCTCGCATCGCACGGGGCGCCTTCGGGCGCCCTTTTTCATGCGCGGCCGATCCTGCTCGCCACGGGGCCGCCGCGCTCGTTCGGCGCTTATTCGGCGTCGGGCTGCACGCCCGGCTCGGCGGCCTTGAACGCATCGATCGTCGCCGCATGGTCGGCGATCCGCTGGATCGTCGGGAAACGCGTCGTGTCGATCGAGAAGCGGTTCGCGTTGAACACCTGCGGCACGAGGCACACGTCGGCAAGCGTCGGCGTGTCGCCGAAGCACAGCTTGCCGGTGCGCGGATCGTTCGCGAGACGCGCCTCGAGCGTGTCGAAGCCCGCCTCGATCCAGTGCCGGTACCACGCGTTCTTTGCGTCTTCGGGCACATTCAGCGTGTGCTTCAGGTACTTCAGCACGCGCAGGTTGTTGAGCGGGTGGATTTCGCACGCGATCTGCAGCGCGACCGACCGCACGTACGCGCGATCGACCGGCTGCTTTGGCAGCAACGCCGGCTCGGGATGGGTTTCGTCGAGATATTCGATGATCGCGAGCGACTGCTGCAGCGTCGCGTCGCCATCGACCAGCGTCGGCACGACCCCATCCGGATTCAGCGCGCGGTATGCGTCCTTCAGTTGCTCGCCGCCGTCGCGCAGCATGTGCACGGGCGCATAGTCGAACGGCAGCCGCTTCAGGTTCAGGGCGATCCGCACGCGGTACGACGCGGAACTGCGGAAATAGCTGTAGAGCTTCATGGGATGTCTCTCTTTTGGTCGTATTCGGCCGGCGGCGGCACGGGCGCGGCGCAGCGGGTGCGTACGCCGCCGGGAACCAGAGTGTAGCGCGGCACGGTGCGCGGCCGCGCCCGTGCGATACTCGGGGCATTCCTCACCGCTCACCGCGCGGCCCGATGCCGGCCGCCCGCCCCACGTTCCGATGACCGCTTCCCACGATCCCGCCGCCGCTCCGTTCCCTTGCGCCCGCTTCATCAAGGAAATCGGCCGCGGCCCCAACGGCGCGCGCGCCCTGTCCGCCGAAGACACGTTCGAGCTTTATCGCGCGATGCTCGATGCGCGCGTGTCGGACGTCGAACTCGGCGCGATCCTGATCGCCTATCGACTGAAGGGCGAATCCGCCGACGAACTGGCCGCGATGCTCGCCGCCGCGCAAGCGTCGTTCGAGCCCGTGCACGTACAGGACGCCGCGTTCCGCCCGGTGTCGATCCCGAGCTACAACGGCGCGCGCAAGCAGCCGAATCTCGTGCCGCTGCTCGCGCTGCTGCTCGCGCGCGAAGGCGTGCCGGTGCTGGTGCACGGGGTGGAGCGCGATCCGGGCCGCGTGACGAGCGCCGAGATCTTCTCGGCGCTGTCGCTCGCGCCGTCGACGTCGCACGATGCGATCGAGGACACGCTCGCCGAGCGCCGCGTCGCGTTCGCGCCGATCGACGTGCTGGCGCCGCGCATCGCGCACCTGCTGTCGATGCGCGGCGTGCTCGGCGTGCGCAACTCGACGCATACGCTCGTGAAGATCCTGCAGCCGTTCGCGCCGGCCGGGCTGCGGCTCGTCAACTACACGCACCCGCCGTACCGCGACAGCCTCGCGCAGCTGTTCCGCGATCATCCGGACGCGGCGCGGGGCGGCGCGCTGCTCGCGCGCGGCACCGAAGGCGAAGCGGTGGCCGACACGCGGCGCCAGGTGCAGGTCGACTGGCTGCACGACGGCGTGTGCGACACGCTGATCGACGCCGAGCGTTCGTCGACCGACGCGCCGCCCGTCGCGCTGCCCGAGTCGCGCGATGCGGCGACCACGGCCGCGTGGACGGACGCGGTGCTGCGCGGTGAGGTGCCGGTGCCCGACACGGTCGCGCGACAGGTCGCGACGATCGTGCAGATCGTCCGCGTCGCGCGCTGACGGCGCGGCAGCGGCCTGCCCCTTTATCCCGACATTTGACACGCGAGCGCATCCTGGCATAGAGTGGTCGTCATGCGTTCCTTTCCGAACACCCTCCGAATTACCTCCGGCCGCCTAGCGCGGCCGCTATCGCTACGACTAGCCTAAGGCTGTCGTAGCGCCGTGTGCTGTTCGCACGGTCCTCCCAGCAGTTCCTCGCCGTACCCCTCTCGCAGTTTTTACAACCCGAAGTCGTCAGCATTCGTCCGTCCATCCGTCGGCCGATTCGCGAAGATCATCCGCATCCGCGGCGCCATCGCGCGCCGGATGCGAGGCAGCGCCAACCGGCGCCCGTGCCGCGCGTCTTCGCTCGCGACTTGAGACCCGAGGTCCAGAAGATGATGCGCAATCCGCAAGACAAGTACCGTCCGTTCGAGCCCGTCCGCCTCAATGGCCGCCGCTGGCCGGCCCGCACCATCGAGCGTGCGCCCGTGTGGATGAGCACCGACCTGCGCGACGGCAACCAGTCGCTGATCGAGCCGATGAGCATCGAACAGAAGCTCGAGTTCTTCGACATGCTGGTCGCGATCGGTTTCAAGGAGATCGAAGTCGGTTTTCCGTCGGCGTCGCAAACCGACTTCGATTTCGTCCGCAAGCTGATCGACGACAAGCGGATTCCCGACGACGTGACGATCGAGGTGCTCGTGCAGTCGCGCGAAGACCTGATCGCGCGCACGTTCGATGCGCTCGAAGGCGTGCCGCGCGCGATCGTGCACCTGTACAACGCGGTCTGCCCGTCGTTCCGCCGCATCGTGTTCGGGATGTCGAAGGACGACGTGAAGGCGCTCGCGATCGACGGCACGCGCATCATCAAGGCACACGCGGCCGCGCGCCCCGATACGCACTGGACCTTCCAGTACTCGCCGGAAACCTTCAGCATGACCGAGCTGACGTTCGCGCGCGAGATCTGCGACGCGGTCGCGCAGACCTGGCGCCCGACCCGCGACCACAAGATGATCGTCAACCTGCCGGCCACCGTCGAAGCCGCGACCCCGAACGTGTTCGCCGACCAGATCGAATGGATGGACCGCAACCTCGCGTATCGCGACAGCATCGTGCTGTCCGTGCATCCGCACAACGATCGCGGCACCGCGGTCGCGGCGGCCGAACTCGCGCTGCTCGCGGGCGCCGATCGCATCGAAGGCTGCCTGTTCGGCAACGGCGAGCGCACCGGCAACGTCGATCTCGTCACGCTCGCGCTGAACCTCTACACGCAAGGCATCGACCCGGGCCTCGACTTCTCCGACATCGACGCGGTGCGCCGCGTCGTCGAGCGCTGCAACCAGATTCCCGTGCATCCGCGCCATCCGTACGCGGGCGACCTCGTGTTCACCGCGTTCTCGGGCTCGCACCAGGACGCGATCCGCAAGGGCTTCGCGCAGCAACGCCCCGACGCGATCTGGGAAGTGCCGTACCTGCCGATCGACCCGGCGGATCTCGGCCGCAGCTATGACGCGGTGATCCGCGTGAACAGCCAGTCCGGCAAGGGCGGCGCGACGTTCCTGCTCGAACGCGGGATGGGCTTCACGCCGACGCGCCGCGTCCAGATCGAATTCAGCCACGCGGTGCAGACGCTCGCCGACGCATCGGGCGAGGAAGTGACGGGCGACGCGATTTGCGCGCTGTTCGCGCGCGAATTCTTCGAGACCGACGGCCCGGCCGCGCGCCACGACAGCGGCGCGCGCTGGCAAAACCGCGAGATCGCGGCGGCGCCCGCCGCCGATGCGACGCCCGACGCCGCCGCGCGACATTTCGCCGCGGCATTGGCGGCGGCCGCCGGCGCGGCGATCGACGTCGCGTCGTGCGAACACGTGCGCGCCGCGGACGGCCGGATCGCGGTATCGGTCGGCTGCCGGGTCGGCGACGCGCCGCTGCGGCATGGGGTCGGCGTGCACGCCGATGCGGCGGTCGCGGCGCTCGATGCGGTCGTCAGCGCGATCAACCGCTCGGCATGGCACTGCGCGGACCACCGCGCGGCGGCCTGACTAGGGCAGGGTTGAAACGTCAGCGAGCGGTGCGTGACCGCTCGTGCGCCGCGCGATCCGCGCCGCACGAGACAGCAAAAAGCGGCTCGGAAGGCCGCTTCGGTCGATGCATGAAAAGGGGCGCCACCCGCGCTCATGTCTCGGTCGCGCACCGCGTCGCCTGCCACGCAAGCAGCCGCCACTGCCCGTGCTCGTGCGTGTGCACGGCCGTGTAGGCGATCGGAAACACGAGGCCGCCATTGTTCGTTTCCATCTCGATCAACGCGCGCCCGGTCACGACGCAGGTGGCATCGCCGACGGGCAGCAGGTCCTGCGACTGGATCTCGATCTGACGATAGCGGCGGCGGCCGGCGACGATGGCGTCGATGAACTGCTGCTTGGTTTCGCGTTTGCCGTTGGTGTGCACGAAGAACACCTTGTCCGACAATTGCGCGTCGAGCGCCTCGCCGTCCCCGTCGACCATCGCCCGGAACCGATCGCGCTCGAGCGCGCGAATCGCATCGACCACCTTCGCCATCGCCTGACTCCTCGGCAACGCGCCCGCCGTGCGCCGGCGGGCGGATCAGAAGTTGTACTGCACGTAGAACTGGTGGAAATTTATACCAGGATTCGGCTCTTTGATACCCGCGTTAGACACATGTTGGAAACGGTAACCCACCTGATACTGTTGCCGTTCGCCGAACTGCGCGCCGACGCCGACGACGTCCGCGAACTGGAACGATGTCGACAGCGACAGATTGTTCGAGATCGTCGGATGCGTGAGGAACCGGATGCCGGCGCCGGCTTCCACGAACGGGCGAACCTGGCCCGCGCTCTTGATGAAACGGAACATCGGCGTCGCGCCGAATTCACCGATGTTGGCGTGCACGTTGCCGCCGGTGTGCCAGTAGCCGACATGGCCTTCCATCACGAACGCGAAGTGCCAGCCGCCGATTTCCCACCAGTTCCAGCCCGGATCCCAGACCACGCCGAGATCGGCCTTGTCGATCCCGTGGCGATCGGAAAATCCGCCGCCCGCCTGGATCCCCCACCGGTCCGCGAACGCGGCGCCCGATCCGCCCAGCAGCGACGCGGCCAGCAGCGCATGCAGCGCAAGCCGGTTTCGGGGCCGGCGGTTCTTCTTATTGTTCATCTGACACTCCAACTTTATGGGTTGAATGGAGCCTTGCCGCAGCGGCCGGCCCGAGCGAACTGAATGGTATGGTAAAGGACTTTTCGAATCGGCATCGCGAAGCGAAATTGTTTGCTTCCAAAACTACAAAAATCGAAAACGTCTACTGATTACTATCGGAAACAAGCACTTACGGAACTTCGTACCACCGGCCCGGTCGCAAATTAGACTATCGACTCCAACGACTCGATAGAAAACCGGGAACTTGGATGCCCCCGTGGCCTCTAAGGAATTAGCACTCGGATTGTGGGAGTGCTAAGATGGGCTCCGGAATCTCATCCGAGACCAACGGTTTGTCCCTGATTCCAAAGGAGTTTTTAGTGAGCCACGCCCTGACCCTTCCGAACACCCTGAGCCCGACGCCGGCCAAGGCCGAATCGGCAGGCTCGCTGGCGCTCGCAGCCCAATCGATGTTGCCGGGCCAGCTCGGCAACATCGACGCGTACATCCAGGCCGTCAACCGCATTCCGCTGCTGACCGCCGAGGAGGAACGCCGGTATGCAACCGAATTCCGCGAAAACAACGACCTCGACTCGGCGCGCCGCCTCGTGCTGTCGCACCTGCGTCTCGTCGTGTCGATCGCGCGCAACTATCTCGGCTACGGCCTGCCGCACGGCGACCTGATCCAGGAAGGGAACATCGGCCTGATGAAAGCGGTGAAGCGATTCGACCCGTCGCAAAACGTGCGCCTGGTGTCGTATGCGATTCACTGGATCAAGGCCGAGATCCACGAGTACATCCTGCGCAACTGGCGCATGGTGAAGGTCGCGACGACGAAGGCGCAGCGCAAGCTGTTCTTCAACCTGCGCAGCCACAAGAAGAGCATGCAGGCGATGACGCCCGAGGAAATCGACGGCCTCGCGCAGGAGCTCAACGTCAAGCGCGAAGAAGTCACCGAGATGGAAACGCGCCTGTCGGGCAGCGACATCGCGCTCGAGGGCCAGATGGAAGACGGCGAGGAATCGTACGCGCCGATCGCCTACCTGGCCGACTCGCACAACGAGCCGACCGCCGTGCTCGCCGCGCGCCAACGCGACATGCTGCAGACGGACGGCATCGCGCAGGCGCTCGACGCGCTCGATGCGCGCAGCCGCCGCATCATCGAGGCGCGCTGGCTGCAGGTCGACGACGACGGCTCGGGCGGCTCGACGCTGCACGATCTCGCTGCCGAATTCGGCGTGTCGGCGGAACGCATCCGCCAGATCGAGGCGAGCGCCATGAAAAAGATGCGTACCGCCCTCGCCGAATACGCGTAAATCCGCGACGATCCAGAGCGCCTCGTCGAAAACCGCTGCCCGACCGGCAGCGGTTTTTTTTCGTCCGGCTTCCGCTGCTTTTCCTCTGCTTTTCAGCCGTTTCGCTCTCCGTTTTTGCGTCGATTAATTGAACGGATTCATCAGGCATTACGCCATTTGCGGCGCCCTTCCGCATAACCTTGATCCATCTCAATTTTTACCCCCTGTTTCGCGACGGTCTGCCGCATCGCAGCACTCGGCATCGGAAAGCAGTCCTTTTAAAATTGGCATGTCAGGCGCAAAAGGATTAAAACAGCTTCACGGCCGTCATAAATCCGACGTAAAGTCGCCCCCAATCCGACGTAAATCGATTCAGGATAATCGCCTTGATCTCGATCAATAAAGAGCCTGCGCCGCCTTCGCGGCCGGCCGGCACGATCGGCTGGCGTGCGCGCATCGCCGCATGGGCACGCGGTCCCACCCTCGCCCGCGACATCACCCTGGTGCTGATCGTCAAGCTGATCCTCCTGATGTCGCTCAAATACGCATTCTTCAATCATCCGCAGGCCGAGCACATGTCGTTGCCGCCTGCCGCCGTGGCCGAGAAGCTGCTCTCGGTGCCGGCGCCTGCAACTACCGAGAGAGACCATCATGATAAGTAGTGAAGTCGTCGATCTGTCACGTCTACAGTTCGGCATCACGGCGCTCTACCACTTCCTGTTCGTGCCGTTGACGCTCGGCCTATCCTGGCTGCTCGTCATCATGGAAGCCGTCTACGTGATGACCGGCAAACAGGTCTACAAGGACATGACCCAGTTCTGGGGCAAGCTGTTCGGCATCAATTTCGCGATGGGCGTGACGACCGGCATCACGCTCGAATTCCAGTTCGGCACGAACTGGTCCTACTACTCGCACTATGTCGGCGACATCTTCGGCGTGCCGCTCGCGGTCGAAGGCCTGATGGCGTTCTTCCTCGAATCGACGTTCGTCGGCCTGTTCTTCTTCGGCTGGAACCGCCTGTCGAAGGTCAAGCACCTGATCGTCACGTTCCTCGTCGCGCTGGGCTCGAACCTGTCCGCGCTGTGGATCCTCGTCGCGAACGGCTGGATGAACAATCCGGTCGGCGCCGAGTTCAACTACCAGACGATGCGCATGGAGATGACGAGCCTGTTCGACGTGCTGTTCAACCCGGTCGCGCAGGTGAAGTTCGTGCACACGGTGTCGGCCGGCTACGTGTCGGCGGCGATGTTCGTGCTCGGCGTGTCGTCGTGGTATCTGCTGAAGAAGCGCGACGTCGACTTCGCGCTGCGCTCGTTCGCGGTCGCGGCCGGCTTCGGCCTCGCGGCGACGCTGTGCGTGATCGTGCTCGGCGACGAATCGGGCTACACGACGGGCGAAGTGCAGAAGATGAAGCTCGCCGCGATCGAATCGGAATGGGAAACCCAGCCGGCGCCCGCGTCGTTCACGCTGATCGGCATTCCGAACCAGGCGGAACAGCGCACCGACTATGCGATCAAGATTCCGTACGCGCTCGGCCTGATCGCGACGCGCTCGATCGACGAACCGGTGATCGGCCTGCGCGACCTCGCGAAGCACAGCGAGGAGCACATCCAGAGCGGGATGATCGCGTACGGCGCGCTGCAGAAGCTCAAGCAGGGCGACACGAGCGACGCGACCCGCGCGCTGTTCGATCAGCACAAGCAGTATCTCGGCTACGGGCTGATGCTCAAGCAGTTCACGCCGAACGTGACCGACGCGACGCCCGAGCAGATCAAGGCCGCCGCGAAGAAGACGATTCCGCCCGTCGCGCCCGTGTTCTTCTCGTTCCGGATCATGGTGTTCCTCGGCTTCCTGTTCGTCGCGACGTTCGTTGCCGCGTTCTGGTTCTGCGCGCGGCGGCAGCTGCTGCAGGACAACCGCCGCTGGTTCCTGCGCTACGCGGTGTGGGCGATCCCGCTGCCGTGGATCGCGATCGAATTCGGCTGGATCGTCGCCGAGCTCGGCCGCCAGCCGTGGACGATCGCCGGCGTGCTGCCGACGCACCTGTCCGCGTCGAGCCTGCAGCCGAGCGACCTGTACCTGAGTCTCGCCGGGTTCATCCTGTTCTACACCGCGCTGTTCGTCATCGAGATCAAGCTGATGTTCAAGTACGCGCGCCTCGGCCCGTCGTCGCTGCATACCGGCCGCTATCACCACGAACTCGTCGCTGCCGGCGAGCGGGCCGCCGTCTGAGCACGCACTCGCAACGGAACAAGGAATCGCTATGGACTATGCAACTCTCAAGCTGATCTGGTGGGTGCTCGTCGGCGTGCTGCTGATCGGCTTCGCCGTCACCGACGGCTTCGACATGGGCGCGACCGCGCTGCTGCCATTCCTCGGCAAGACCGACGAGGAGCGCCGCATCATCGTCAACACGGTCGGCGCGACGTGGGAAGGCAACCAGGTGTGGCTGATCACGGCCGGCGGCGCGATGTTCGCGGCCTGGCCGCTCGTCTACGCGGCGTCGTTCTCCGGCTTCTACTTCGCGATGCTGCTCGTGCTGTTCGCGCTGTTCTTCCGGCCGGTGGGCTTCGACTACCGCAGCAAGCGGCCGGACCCGCGCTGGCGCGCGGGCTGGGACTGGGGCCTGTTCGCCGGCGGCTTCGTGCCGGCGCTCGTGTTCGGCGTCGCGTTCGGCAACCTGCTGCAGGGCGTGCCGTTCAAGTTCGACAGCGACCTGCGCGTGACCTACTACGGCGGCTTCTGGGCGCTCCTGAACCCGTTCGCGCTGCTGTGCGGGCTCGTCAGCCTCACGATGCTCGTCGCGCACGGCGCCGCGTTCATCAAGATGAAGACCGACGGCGTGATCGCGCGCCGTGCGTCGATCGCGCTGCGTGTCGCGTCGTTCCTCGCGGTCGTGCTGTTCGTGCTGGCCGGCGTGCTGGTGGCCTCGTATATCGGCGGCTTCCACATTACCCACGCCGCGCCGACGGACACCGTCGCGAACCCGCTGCTCAAGGACGTCGCCGCCGGCGCGGGCCTGTGGCTCGCGAACTACGGCGACTATCCGTGGATGATCGCCGCGCCCGTCGTCGGGATCGCGGGCGGCGTGCTCGCGCTGCTGCTCGCCGGCTCGAAGCAGGAAAAGACGGCGTTCTTCTGCACCGGCCTGATGATCGCCGGCGTGATCCTGACCGCAGGCTTCTCGATGTTCCCGTTCATCATGCCGTCGTCGCTCGACCCGCGCAGCAGCCTGACCGTGTGGGATTCGACGTCGAGCCACATGACGCTGCAGGTGATGCTGTTCGCGGTGATCGTGTTTCTGCCGATCGTGCTGATCTATACGGGCTGGGTCTATCGCGTGATGCGCGGCAAGGTCACGCACCAGACGCTCGAAGAAAACAAGCACTCGATGTATTGATGCATTGAACCGGCCGGGGCGCTCAGGCGCCCTCGCCTACCGTTTCGCAAGGAGTCTGACCATGTGGTATTTCAGCTGGATTCTCGGTATCGGCGTCGCGCTGTCGTTCGGCATCGTCAACGCGATGTGGCTCGAAGCGCGGCAGAAGACGCAGGAAGCGTCCGTGCGGGCGCGCCGCGACTGACGCACCGATGCACTGACGGGTGACGCGCGCGGCCGATCGATCGCGCGCCGCCGTCCGGAAGAGAAAGAACCTCGCTTCGCGCGAGGTTTTTTTTCGTACTGGCCGCGCGGGCACACGTCGTGCATCGATGCCAATTTAGCGCCAGATTGATACCACTTGAATACCAATAAAAGGTTTCATAAGATCGTTGGACACGGCCGCTGACAGGCCGATTCCTTCTGGGTGGGGGAGACATGCGATTCCCGTATGTGGCGTGCGCCTGCGCGCCGTGTCGACGTCCGTGTGCCACGGCGCGCGCCGTCGTCGTACTCGTGCTCGTGCGCGGCCAACCGGGCGCCGCCGGCCGCGGCCGGCTCGTCGCCGCGGCGAACGTCATGGACCGCCGATGAATCCGCGCACGCCGCCGCGCCGATCCGATCGGCACGCATGCCCGCCTCCCGTTCCGTAACGCACGCCCCCGCGTGCCGATTGTGCGCGGGGCTGCCGCATCGCCCCGCGTGCTGGTATCTCCCGCAGCTCCACTGAAAGACCCGATCGCAGCGACGTCGCGTCACGGCGCCGCCACGCCCTCTTTTTCTCAGGAGTTCGAATTGAAGCGTACCTTGCCCTCCCTCATTGCCGGCCTGCTGCTCGCGGTGCTGTCGCCCGCTGCGATCTCGGCGCTGCCGGCGTCGGCCACCGCCGGCGCGACTGCCGGCAGCGCGCAAGCGGCCGGCGCCCAGGCGGCCAGCCTCGCGACACAGCTGTCGAACGGCCTCGCGTTGCGCGTCGCCGTCGACAACAACCACGCGGCCGCGGCCGGCGTGCCGTGCGCCGATCTCGGCGCCGATGGCGCGGCCTGCGCGACGGGCCGCCTGATCCTGCAAAACCGCGGCCACCAGGCGATCGCCGACGGCGGCTGGAAGCTCTACCTGCACAGCATCCGCCGCCTGCTGCGGATCGATCGCCCCGGCTTCGCGCTGCGGCGGCTCACCGGCGACCTGTACGAACTGACGCCGCAGCCGGGCTCGGTGCGGCTCGCGCCCGGCGAGCGCATCGAGCTACCGTTCGTCGCCGAATACTGGCTGCTGCGCTACAGCGACGTGATTCCGCGCCCGTACGTCGTCGTCGACGGCGCGCCGCCGGCCGTGCTGCGCTACAACGACACCGACAACGAGCTGCGCTACGTCGAATCGCTGCCGGCCGACGCGCAGAACAACTCGACCGGCAACGCGCCGCCGGTGGCCGCGCGGCCCGATCCGGCCCGCGCGCTGCCGAGCGTGAAGCGCGAATTGCCGCTGCCCGGCACGCTCGAGCTTCGCGGCGTCGAACTCGCGCTGCCGGACCTGCCTGACGCGCAGGTCGCGGCGTTGCGCGAGCGCGCGACGACCCTCGGGCTCGACGGCGCACGCGTGCCGGTGCGCGGCTTCGTCGCGCCGCGCCGGCTGCCGGCCGACCTCGCGACACCGGGCGGCTACCGGCTCGCGATCGGGCCGCGCGGCGTGCTGATCGAAGGCTACGACCGCGCGGGCCTCTACTACGGCGTGCAGACGCTCTATTCGCTCGCGCCGGCAGGCGGCGGCGCGATCCCGGCGATGCTGGTCGAGGATGCGCCGCGCTTCACGCATCGCGGGATGCACGTCGACCTCGCGCGCAACTTCAAGCAGCCGGCGACGCTGCGCCGCCTGATCGACCAGATGAGCGCGTACAAGCTCAACCACCTGCACCTGCATCTGTCCGACGACGAAGGCTGGCGCATCGAGATTCCCGGCCTGCCCGAGCTGACCGAGATCGGCTCGCGCCGCTGTCACGACCCGGGCGAGACGCGCTGCCTGCTGCCGCAGCTCGGCTCCGGCCCCGACAACCGCTCGGGCGGCGGCTACCTGACGCGCGACGACTACGTGGCGCTCGTGCGCTACGCGGCCGCGCGCTTCGTGCAGGTCATCCCCGAGATCGACATGCCCGCGCACGCCCGCGCGGCCGTCGTGACGATGGAGGCACGCTACCGGCGCCTGCACGCGGCCGGCCGCGAGCAGGAAGCGAATGCGTATCGGCTGCTCGACCCGCAAGACACGACGAACCTGACGACGGTGCAGTTCTACGACCGGCGCAGCGACCTGAACCCGTGCGTGCCGGGCGCGCTGAACTTCGCGTCGAAGGTGATCCGCGAGATCGCGGCGATGCACGCGGACGCGCAGGCGCCGCTGCAGACCTGGCACTACGGCGGCGACGAGGCGAAGAACATCTTCCTCGGCGGCGGCTTCCAGCCGCTGAACGGCACCGACCCGAACAAGGGGCGCATCGACCTGGCCGCGCAGGACAAGCCCTGGGCGCGGTCGCCCGCGTGCACGGCGCTGCTCCAGCGCGGCGAGATCAAGTCGATCGACGAGCTGCCGACGCGTTTCGCGAAACAGGTGAGCGCGGCCGTCAACGCGAACGGGATCGGCACGATGGCCGCGTGGCAGGACGGCATCAAGCACGCGAACGGGCCGCAGGATTTCAGCACGCGCCACGTGATGGTGTCGCTGTGGGACACGATCTTCTGGGGCGCGTCGGACAGCGCGCGCGACCTGAGCGGCAAGGGCTACCAGACGGTGCTCGCGCTGCCCGACTACCTGTACTTCGACTTCCCGTACACGCTCAATCCGCGCGAGCGCGGCTACTACTGGGGCTCGCACGCGACCGACGAGTACAAGGTGTTCTCGCTCGCGCCGGAGAACCTGCCGCAGAACGCCGAAGTGATGGGCGACCGCGACGGCAACGCGTTCGAGGTGACGGGCACGGGCCCGGCGCCACGCATCGAAGGCATGCAGGGCCAGGCGTGGGGCGAGGTGATGCGCAACGACACCTTCCTCGAATACATGACCTACCCGCGGCTGCTCGCGCTCGCCGAGCGCGCGTGGCACCGGGCCGACTGGGAGCTGCCGTATGCGGCCGGCGTGCGCTTCAGGCGCGGCGACACGCATCACGTCGACGTCGCCGCGCTGCAGCGCGACTGGGCCGGCTTCGCGACGCTGCTCACGCAACGCGAATTGCCGAAGCTCGAGGGCGCCGGCGTCGGCTACCGGAAGCCGACCTTCACGCTGACGAATCCGTGAACGGCTGAAGAAGGCATCCGGCGATACGCGAGGCGGGCAAACGCATCGCGCATCGCCCGCCCCAAAAGAAAACGGCTTGCGACGCGTACGTCGCAAGCCGTTGTTCTTTTGACCACCGGCCCGGATCCGCCGCGCGGATCGCTCAGGCCGGCTTCACCGCATCACGCCGGTTGCGCGGCCGCCCCGCCGCCCGACGGCGGCAGGCGCGCGCCGAGCTGTTCGGCATAGCGTGCCGCCGCGTTGCCGCAGACGATGTGGAACGTGTCGAGCGACACCCATGCGACGTCGAGCGTGCCGAGACGCTCGCGATCGACCGCCGACGGATCGCGCACGACCACGCGCAGGCGCGTGGTGGCCACCGCATCGAGCGACACGACGTTGGTCGCGCCGCCGAACACTGCGAGCCAGCGGGCCGGCTCCGGATCGAGCGGGCCGGCGGCCGCGCCCGTGACGGGCTGCGCGGCGGCGGCCGGCGCCGTTGCTGCCGCGCCGGTCGCGCCGCTGCCGATCGCGGCACGCATTTCGTCGGCGATGATGTCGGCCTCGGGCCCGATGATCACCTGCACGCTGTTGCCGCCGCGCTTGAGCACGCCGCGTGCGCCGATCGACTTCAGTTCCGGCTCCGATACCTTCTCCGGATCGACGACGGTCAGGCGCAGGCGCGTCGTGCACGCGTCGACGACCGACAGGTTGGCCGCCCCGCCCAGCGCGGCGATGTAGCGTTGCGCACGCGGTGCGGCAGCCGTGGCCGCCGCGCCCGGTGCGACGAAGCCGCCCGATGCGTACGATTCCGTGGCCGCGTCGGTCGATGCCGGTTCACGGCCCGGCGTGGCCATGTTGAACTTGCGGATGAAGAAGCGGAACAGCCCGTAGTACGCGACGCCGTACGCGATACCGAGCGGAATCGCGATCCAGCCCTTCGTCGACAGCCCGTAGTTCAGCACGTAGTCGATCGCGCCGGCCGAGAACGTGAAGCCGAGCTTCACGCCGAGGATCTGGCAGATCGCGAGCGACAGCCCCGTCAGCACCGCATGGATCACGTACAGTACCGGCGCGAGGAACATGAAGCTGAATTCGATCGGCTCGGTCACGCCGGTCAGGAACGACGTCAGCGCCATCGAGAACAGCAGGCCGCCGACCATCGCGCGGCGCTCCTTCGGCGCTTCGTGCAGCATCGCGAGACACGCGGCCGGCAGGCCGAACATCATGATCGGGAAGAAGCCGGCCATGAAGGTGCCCGCGGTCGGGTCGCCCGCGAAGAAGCGGTGCAGGTCGCCGTGCACGATCTCGCCGCCGGCCGGCGGCGTGAAGTTGCCGAACACGAACCATGCGAGCGAGTTGATGATGTGGTGCAGGCCGGTGACGAGCAGCAGGCGGTTCAGGAAGCCGAACACGAACGCACCGATCGCGCCCGCCGTCGTCAGCCACTGGCCGGCCGCGTCGATCGCATGCTGGACCGGCTGCCACACGTACCCGAATACGATCCCGAGTACCACGCACACCAGCCCCGTGATGATCGGCACGAACCGCTTGCCGCCGAAGAACGCGAGGTAGTCCGGCAGCTTGATGTCTTTATAGCGGTTGTACAGCAGGCCCGCGACGACACCCGCGATGATCCCGGACAGCACGCCCATGTTCAGCTTGGGATCGATGTCCTTCATGATCGCGGTTTCGATCAGGTAACCGATCGCGCCCGCGAGCGCCGCCACGCCGTTGTTGTCCTTCGCGAAGCCGACCGCCACGCCGATCGCGAACAACAGCGGCAGGTTGTCGAAGATCGCGCCGCCGGCGTCGGCGATCATCTTGATGTTGAACACGTCCGGCTGGCCGAGCCGCAGCAGGATGCCGGCGACCGGCAATACCGCGATCGGCAGCATCAGCGCGCGGCCTAGACCCTGTATTTTCAGAAACGGATTCCCGTTCATTCAGTCCTCCAATCCTTGTCTCGTCATGAATCGTCGTTGAGGTGATTGCTTTGGTAGTGATACGGGTCGCGCGCCCGCCGCCGACGTTCAGTCGAGCGGCCAGACCTCGCGGCTTGCTGCCCTTACCGCCTGTGCCGAATCGAGCGCGAGCAGATCCTGCGCGCGCTGACGGCACAACTGGTAATCGAGACGGCGCACGCGCGCCTTGATGCCCGGCACCGACACCGGATCGACCGACAGTTCGGTCACGCCGAGGCCCACCAGGACCGGCACCGCGAGCGGATCGCCGCCGAGCGCGCCGCATACGCCGACCCACTTGCCGTGCTTCGCCGCGCCGCGCACCGCGATGTCGATCAGGCGCAGCACGGCCGGATGCAGGCCGTCGGACTGCGCGGCGAGATCGGCTTGGCAGCGGTCCATCGCGAGCGTGTATTGCGTGAGGTCGTTAGTGCCGATCGACAGGAAATCCGCGTGCTGCGCGAGCTGGTCGGCCAGCAGCGCGGCCGACGGCACCTCGATCATCACGCCGACCTCGATCGGCTCGCTGCGGCCCTGCGCGCGCGCGAATTCGTCGATGCGCTTTTTCAGCCGCACGAGTTCGCCTGCGTCGGTCACCATCGGCAGCAGGATGCGCACCGCGCCGAACGGCTTCACCGCGAGCAGGCCCTGCAACTGATCGTCGAGCAGATCGGGGCGCACCTGCGCGAGACGGATGCCGCGCAGGCCGAGCGCCGGGTTCGGTTCGGGCGGCAGCGTCAGGTAGTCGACTTCCTTGTCCGCGCCGACGTCGAGCGTGCGGATGATCGCCGTGCGGCCCTGCAGCGCGTCGACGATCGACTGGTAGCTCTGCTGGTGCTCGACCGCCGTCGGCGCGGCCTGACGATGGATGAACATCAGTTCGGTGCGCAGCAGGCCGACCGCGTCGGCGCCGTTGTCGACCGCGGTATTCGCGTCGTCGAGCGTCGCGATGTTCGCGGCGACCTCGATCGCGCGGCCGTCGACGGTCGCGGCCGCTACACCTGCCAGTTGCCGGTTCGCGTCGCGCACGCCGTCCAGGCGCTGGCGTTCGTGCCGCGCGCGCTCGACGTCGAGCGCGGTCGGCGCGTGTTCGAGCCGGCCCGCGCTCGCGTCGACGACGACCTGCGTGCCGTCCGGAATCGCGTACAGCGCATCGCCGACCGCCACCAGCGCCGGGATGCCGAGCTGCCGCGCGATGATCGCCGCGTGCGACGTCGCGCCGCCGCGCGCCATCACGAGCGCGGTCACGCGTTCGCGATCGAGCGACGTCAGGTCGGACGGCGTGAATTCGTCGGCCGCGAGCACGGCCTCATCGGGTAGCGCGCGCGCGGCGCCGCTCGTGTGACCGAGCGCGCGCAGCACGCGCTTCTCGATGTCGCGCAGGTCGGCCGCGCGTTCGGCGAGCAGCGCATCGTCGAGCTTCGACAGCGTGTCGATCTGCGTGCGGATCGTCGCGCGCCACGCGAAGCCCGCGCCCTTGCCGAGGCTGATCAGGTCGCGCGCCGCGTCGACGAGCGTCGGGTCTTCCAGCAGCACGCGATGCACCGCGAAGATGCCCGCTTCGCCGACCGCGCCGCGCGCCGATGCGTTGCGCACCGTTTCGCCGAGTTCGGCGTCGACCGCCTTCAGCGCCTGGTCGAGGCGGCGGCTTTCCGCGGCCGGCGTGCCGGTCGCCTGCTCGGGCGGCACGATGTCCGCATCGTCGAGACGCACCAGCGTGCCGACCGCGATGCCGGGCGCGGCGCACACGCCGGCGAGCGTGTTCGGGTCAATGGGCGCGCCATCGCGCGGCGCGCCGGCGTGGCGTGCGACCGTCTGCGGCGCGGGCGACTTCAGCCGCGCCGGCTTTTCCTCCAGTTCGCCGTGCGCTTCGCGCAGCAGCTCGCGATCGACCGCGTCGACGGCCTGCTGTGCATGCGCGCCGCGGCCGACCAGCTCCACCGTCGCGCCTTCGCCAGCGCCGAGACCGAGCAGGCCGACGACGCTCGCGATCGACGCCTTGCGGCCGTCGAACAGCACGTCGACGCTCGCGTCGAGCCCGCGCGCGGCTTCCCGCGCCCGTGCGGCCGGCCGCGCATGCAGGCCGCCCGGCTGCGCGAGCACGATTTCGCGGCGCACTTCGTTGTGCGCGGCCGCGCCGGCCTGCGCCGCCTGCGCGGCGGCTTCGCCCTTGCCGCGCAGCGCGAGCAACGGCGTCTCGCCGGCCGTCGCGAAACCGCTCGCGCGATCGACGACCTCGAACGCGTCGGAATTCGCGATCGCGATCACCGACACCAGCGAATGCGCGTTTCGCGCGACCGCGTCCTGGTCGAACTCGATCAACAGCGCGCCCGCTTCGACGCGCGCGCCGGCTTCGACGTGCGCGACGAAGCCCTGCCCGTTCAGCTCGACGGTGTCGATGCCGATGTGCAGCAGCACTTCCGCGCCTTGCGGCGTCGTGATCGTCACCGCGTGGCCGGTGCGTGCGAGATGCGACACGACGCCCGCGCACGGCGCGACGAGCCGGCCTTCGAGCGGGTCGATGCCGATGCCGTCGCCGAACATCCCGCCGGAGAACACCGGATCGGGCACGTCGGCCAGCGGAACGATCGGCCCCGTCAACGGGCTAAGCAGGACGATCTGATCGTGGTTGGGGCTCTTCAACTGGGATTCCTCGGCGCGTCTCATCGGCTTTCTCGACTATCAGTGCGTTTCGGTGACTTTGTTCAGGTGACGCGGCGTGTCGGGATTGCGGCCGCGCGCGACGGCGAGATCCGCCGCCATCACGTAGAACGAAAGAATGGCGGCGATCGGGTCGAGCGCCGAATGGGCCGACTGCGCGAGCGGCAGCACGGTGCCCGATACGCCGGGCGTGCCGGCGGGCGCCGCGAGCAGCACGGCGGCGCCGCGTGCGCGCATGTCCGCGGCCAGCTGCAGCAGGCCGGCCTGCTCGGGCCCCGGCGGCGCGAACACGAGCAGCGGATAGTCGCGGTCGATCAGCTCCATCGGGCCGTGGCGGACTTCGGCGCTCGAGAATGCCTCGGCCTGGATGCCGGAGGTTTCCTTCAGCTTCAGCGCGGCTTCCTGCGCGAGCGCGAGGCCGAGGCCGCGACCGATCACGATCATCCGCTCGACCCCCGCGAGCGCGGCGACGGCCTGCGACCAGTCGAGCCGGCCGGCTTGCGCAAGCACGTCGGGCAAGCCGCGCAATGCGGTGATCAGCGCGGCGTCGCGCTGCCAGTACGCGACGATCTGCGCGGACAGCGACAGCATCGCGATATAGCTCTTCGTCGCGGCGACCGACAGTTCGGGGCCGGCCAGCAGCGGCAACTGGTGCTCGCACGCGTCGGCGAGCGGCGACGGCAGCACGTTGACGGCGGCGACGGTGCGCGCGCCGGCTTCGCGCAGCGCGGCCATCGTGTTGACGAGATCGGGGCTCTTGCCCGACTGCGAGAACGCGAGCGCGAGCTGGTCCTGCACCTTCAGCGGCGCCTGCTGCAACGTCGCGACCGACATCGGCAGCGACGCGACCGGCACGCCGAGGCGGCTCATCGTCAGGCTCGCGAAATAGCTGGCGGCGTGATCCGAGCTGCCGCGCGCGACCGTCAGCGCGACGGCCGGCGGGTGATCGAGCAATTGGCCGGCGAGCGCTTCGACGCGCGCGGTGTCGGCGAGTTGCGCGGCGACGACCTGGGCGGACTCGCGCGCTTCCTTAAGCATATTCGACAATCGATTCTCCTTCGACATAGGTCGCGGTGAGGTTCAGGTCGCGATCGAACACCGCGAGGTCGGCCCATGCGCCGCGCTCGAGGCGGCCGCGATCGGCGATGCCGAGGTAGTCGGCCGCGTAGCGCGACATCCGGTTCGACACGTCGGCGATCGGCAGGCCGAGCGATACGAGATTACGCAGCGCCTGGTCCATCGTCAGCGTGCTGCCGGCGAGCGTGCCGTCGGCGAGCCGCACGCCGCCGAGGCACTTCGTCACGTGCTGGCTGCCGAGCCGGTATTCGCCGTCGGGCATGCCGGTCGCGGACGTGCTGTCGGTCACGACGTACAGGCGCGGGATCGCGCGCAGCGCCGCACGGATCGCGCCCGGATGCACGTGCAGCAGATCGGGGATGATTTCCGCGTACTCGGCGTGCGCGAGCGCCGCGCCGACGAGGCCCGGGTTGCGGTGATGCAGCGGCGACATCGCGTTGAACAGGTGCGTGAAACCGCACGCGCCGTGCTTGAGCGCGGCGACCGCGTCGTCGTAGGTCGCGAGCGAGTGGCCGAGCTGCACGCGCACGCCGCGCGCGGCCATCTCGCCGATGATCTCGATGTGGCCCGCGATTTCCGGCGCGAGCGTGACGACGCGGATCGGCGCGATCGACAGGTACTTCAGCACCTCGTCGAGCACGGCCGACACGGCCGCGTCCGGCTGCGCGCCGAGCTTGCCGGGGTTGATGTACGGGCCTTCGAGATGCACGCCGAGCACGCGCGCGCCGCCGGGCGTGCGGGTGCGGGCGACGATGCCGAGGTTCGCGACGACCTCCATCAGTTCGTCGCGCGGCGCGGTCATCGTCGTCGCGAGCAGGCTCGTCGTGCCGAATTGCGCGTGCGTGCGAGCGATCGTTTCGATCGCATCGCCGCCTTCCATCACGTCGGCGCCGCCGCCGCCATGCACGTGCAGGTCGATGAAGCCGGGCAGGATGTAAGGCGCGTCGTTCGTCGCGGGATCGACGGGCGTGCCGTCGAGCGTGGTGATGCGGCCGTTCTCGCTATCGAGCGAACCGAGAATCCAGCCGTCGGAGGTGAGGATGTTGCCAGTCAGCATGACGTTCTCTTGATGATCGGGTGACGCGGGCATCCGCGTCGTGATTGGCCAATCCGTTGCGATTTATTGCGCGCGATTGCGTTCCATCGCGATTGCGCGGGGTGCGCGGGCAGCCTCGCGCGTCAGCGTTTCAGTTCGGCGACGAAGTCGTAGTAGTCGTCGCGGCAATACGTTTCGGTCACTTCGATCGCGCGCTGGTCGGCGCCGTAGCCGATCCGCGTGATCACCAGCAGCGCCGAGCCCGGCTTCACCGCCATCCATTTCGCGATCGCGTGCGTCGCGTTCGCGGCGCGAAAGTGCTGCAACGCGCGCACGACGGTCATGCCGCGCGCCTCGAGGTATTCGTACAGCGACGCGCCGAGCGCCTGTGGATCGGGCACCACCGCGGCCGGCAGCGTCGAATGCTCGACCGCCATCACGATGCCGTCCGCGCGGCGCAGCCGCTCCAGCCGCGCGACCGTCGCGCCGGGCGCGAGACCGAGATGCGTGAGCTCGTCGCGGCTCGCGGCGCGCAGCGTGCGCGCCAGCCACACCGAATCGGGCACGAAGCCGCGCTGCTCCATCTTCGCGGTGAAGCCGACGAGCCGCGACAGCGGATCGGCGACACGCGGCGTGATGAAGCTGCCTGCGCCGCGCGCCCGCTTGATCAGGCCCTGCTCGACCAGCAGCGCGAGCGCACGACGCGCGGTGATCCGCGACACGCCGACCGACACCGACAGCAGCCGTTCCGACGGCAGCGCCTCGCCGGCCCGCCACGCGCCGGCGTGGATCGCGCTCGCCAGATTGCGGGCGAGCTGCAGATAGAGCGGCGTGTCGTCGAGGGGATCGGGCGCCAGTTCGGACCAGCCGGTTTCCATGTGCCTCCGGGTGTCGGACGACGATCTCGGACCGTCGAAAGTGAACGCATTATATAACCACCATAATACCAGTCAACGAACTGGTATTAGCGCCGCGGAAATCGCCGAAAGCCTTGCGCGGCAAGCGTTTTAGTGCCGGCAAAGCCTTTGTTTACAACGCAGTGCGGGATAGGGATTTACCCGAAGTGGTATGCAAAGGGACGGTTCCGGTGCACCGTTCGGCCGGGTTTCGGATGCGAATATGAGACCGGAATAGAACCAATTTGGCCAACTGGTATGCACCTGCCGAGCAGGCCGGCGCGATGCAGGCGTCAGTGGAATTCGCGGCTCGACGTGCGCAGGCCGCCGAGCAGCGGCGTCAGATCCTCGAAATGCTGCGCGACGAGGTGCCGTACGTCGCTGACGACCTGCCACACGCCGGACGCCGCGAGCAGCCGCGAATCGAGCGTTTCGCGACGCTGCCGCGCGAGCAGCTCGGGCCGGACGATCACGTTCACGCAGCCCGTTTCGTCTTCGAGCGTCATGAACATCACGCCCTTCGCGGTGCCCGGCATCTGCCGCGCGATCACGAGCCCGCAGGCGCGTGCGAGCCGGCCGTCGGGGCGATCGCGCAGCTCGGCCGCGGACGACAGCCGCTGCGCGCGCAACGCCGGCCGCAGCAGCGCAACCGGGTGGCGGTTCAGCGTGAGGCCGGTGGTGTGATAGTCGGCGAGGATGTCGTCGGCTTCCGACGGCGCGCCGAGCGCGGGCTGCTCCACCTCGTCGATCGGCGCGGCGGCGAGCAGGTCGCGCTCCGGCGCCGCGGCGACGGCCTGCCACAGCGCATCGCGGCGATGGCCGGCGAGCGTCGCGAGCGCGTTCGCGGCGGCGAGCGCTTCGAGATCGCGCCGTTCGAGCTGCGCGCGCCGGGCGAGGTTGTCGACGTTGTCGAACGGGCCGGCGGCGCGGGCGGCTTCGATGCGGCGCACAGCGGCTTCGCCAAGACCGCGCACGAGCGACAGGCCGAGCCGCACGGCCGGCTGGCCGTGTGGCGGCGGCTGATCGGGCAGCGCTTCGAGCGCGGCCTCCCAGTTGCTTTGCGTGACGTCGATCGGCAGCACCTTCACGCGATGACGCTTCGCGTCCTGCACGAGTTGCGACGGCGGGTAGAACCCCATCGGCTGGCTGTTCAGCAGCGCGGCGAGGAAGATCGCCGGTTCGTGGCACTTGAGCCAGCTGCTCGCGTACGCGAGTTTCGCGAAACTGGCCGCATGGCTTTCGGGAAAACCGTATTCGCCGAAGCCCTTGATCTGCTCGAAGATCTGTTCGGCGAATTCGCGCGTGTAGTTGCGTTCGAGCATCCCGCTGATGATCTTGTCCTGATATTTCTCGAGATTGCCCTTGCGCTTCCATGCGGCCATCGCGCGACGCAAGTCGTCCGCTTCGCCAGGCGTAAAACCCGCGGCGACGATCGCGATCTGCATCACCTGTTCCTGGAAGATCGGCACACCCAGCGTGCGAACGAGCACTTCCTTGAGCGCGTCGCTCGGATACGTGACCTCCCCCTCCTCTTCGCCGGCCACGATCCTGCGCCGCTGCAAATACGGATGCACCGCGCCGCCCTGAATCGGGCCGGGCCGCACGATCGATACCTGGACGACGAGGTCGTAATAGTGGCGGGGCTTCAACCGCGGCAGCATCGACATCTGCGCACGCGATTCGATCTGGAACACGCCGACCGTATCGGCACGGCAGATCATGTCGTAGGTTGCTTTGTCGTCCTGCGGAATGTGTTTCAGCGTAAACGGTTCGCCGTCCGGCTCCGGCGGCCCGCGCCATGCGGTGCGCAGGTCGAACGCGCGATGCAGCGCCGACAGCATGCCGAGCGCGAGCACGTCGACCTTCATCAGCCCGAGCGCCTCGAGATCGTCCTTGTCCCACTGGATCACGCGCCGCCCGTCCATCGCCGCGTTCTCGACCGGCACGAGCCGCGTGAGCTTGCCGCGGCTGATCACGAAGCCGCCCGAATGCTGCGACAGGTGACGGGGGAAGTTGAGCAAGCGCCCCGCCAGTGCGGCCCATGTGCGAATCAGCGGCGTTTCGGGATCGAGCCCGGTCGACGCGAATTGTTGCAGCAGATCGCGGCTGCCGTCGAACCAGCGATGCCCCTTCGCGACCCGATCGACCAGCATCGGATCGACGCCGAGCGCCTTGCCGGTTTCGCGCAGCACGCCGCGCGGACGATACGTCGAAACGGCCGCCGCGAGCGCGGCGCGATCCTTGCCGTATTTTTCGTAGATGTGCTGGATCACCTCTTCCCGGCGCTGATGCTCGAAGTCGACGTCGATATCCGGCGGCTCGCCGCGTTCCGCGCTGATGAAGCGCTCGAACAGCATCGTGCTTTGTTCGGGATTCACTTCGGTGATGCCGAGGCAATAGCAGACCACCGAATTCGCGGCCGAGCCGCGGCCCTGGCACAGGATGTTCTGGCTGCGCGCGTATTTGACGATGTCGTAGACGGTCAGGAAGAACGGTTCGTATTTCAGCCGGGCGATCAGATCGAGTTCGTACCGGATCTGCTGCTCTACTTTTTCCGGGATGCCGTTCGGATAACGATCGGCCGCTCCCGCGAAGGTTTCCTGTTCCAGATAGCGCGTCGGCGTGAGCCCCTTCGGCACGATCTCGTCGGGATACTCGTAGCGCAGCGTGTCGAGTTCGAAATCGCACGCATCGAGCATCGCACACGTCTCCGCGATCTCGGCCGACAAAAACAACTTCGCAATCCGCCCGCGCGAGCGCAGATGCTGCTCCGCATTCGGCGCGAGCGCATACCCGCACTCTGCAACCGGCATGCCGACGCGAATCGCCGTCATCACGTCCTGTAGCGGCTTGCACGAGCGCACATGCATCGTCACGTCGCCAAGCGCGACGATGCGCACGCCGCGGCGTTTGCCGGTCTCACGAATCCCGTCGCGCTGCGCACCATCCAGCGCACGCTGCAACTGCACGAGCCCGAGCCGCGCGCGCTCGCCGAACGTCGCGCGAAACCATGCGGCCTGTACGTCGAGCACGGCCGCCCGCACCGGATACGTCGGCACGAGAATCGCGAAGCAGTCGGGCATGCCGCGCAGATGGGCGAATTTCTCAGGCGGCCTCGACAACATTCGCGACGTCAGCCGGTAAGTTCCCTTCGGCGCCTCCATCCGCCGCCATGAAATCAGCTCGGAAAGATTGCCGTACCCTTCGCGGTTCTGCGCGAGCAACACGAGTCCGAACGCACCGGGGCCCGGATCCTGGCCGGGCGCGACTTCATCCGGCGTGACGTCGAAATACGAACCGATGACGAGCGGCAGCCCTTTCGCCCTCGCGGCGACATGCATGCGCGGCGCGCCGGCGAGCGAACACTCGTCGGTGATCGCGATCCCGCGATAGCCGAGTTCCGCCGCACGCTCGACCAGTTCGTCCGCATGCGACGCGCCATGCAGGAACGAAAAGTTCGAGCGGCAGAACAACTCCGCGTAATCGGGCAGCAAACTGAATTCCGCAGCCATCTCCGCTCACCCGAACAAACCGTGCAGGAACCAGCGCGGGGCAGCCTGACTGCTCGTCCGCTCCATGAATACCCAGTAGCACGCGCCCTCTTCGTCCTGCGCGACGTGGTAATCGCGTGCGATCAACTGTCCGTCGAACCACCCGGCCTCGATCCGCTCGGCCGACGACATCATTCGGAGTGGCGTATGAAATACCGGCCGCTCGCCGCGCATCAGAAGCGGCAGCGGTTCGGCCAGCAGCCACGCGGGACGCGGCGGCGCGGCGGGCGGACCGGCAACAGGCTTGCCCGCTTGCGCATCGAGCGGCAACCAGCGGTTCGCGACCTCGGGACGATGATCGGCGACAGGCGCCGCGCGCAATACGTTATCCGCGCCGAGCCGCGCGACCAGCAGCTCGAGCAACCGCTCGCGGGTTTCCCGCGTACCGCCCGGCTCGGGAAAAAGATCGTCGGCCGGCGGCGCGACCGATTCGACGCGCGTCGCCTTCAGCCGCACCGCAATCACCGCGGCCGGCAACTCGACGCGCGCGAGCCGCTCGCCGAGCAGTCGCATGAAATGCGCTTCGTCGCGCACGGGCGCCGCGAACGCGAGTTCGAGCGGCGTCGGCGGCACGGCCTGACGGCCGCGCTCGTGCTCGAGATCGAACGTCATCGCGGCCAGCGACAGTTGCCGCGCGGCCAGCCAGCCGCACAGCTGCACGACGAGCCGCCGTGCGGCGAACAGCACGGCTTCCGCGTATTCGATGCGCTCCGGCAATTCGAGCCGCACGTCGAACACGGGCGGCACCGCCATCCACGCGAGCGGCTCGACCGCTTCGCCGTACGCACGATCGAGCGTGGCCAGCAGCGCGGGACCGCAGCGCCGCTGCAGCCCCGCGCGCGGCAGGCGGCGCAGATCGGCGAACGTGCGACAGCCGAGGCCGTCGAACCAGCCCGCATACGGACGCGCGTCGGGCAGCAGCACGCAGGGCAGCCGGTCGAGCGTGCGGACGAGCGACGCGTGACGCGCGACGCGGCGCCGGATGCGCGAGCGCGCCGACGTGCGCGCGAGCAGCCACGCGCCGCGCCCGGTCGGCGCGGCGGACAGGCGCGCCGCATAGCCGAGCGCCGCGAGCGTCGCGCGCACCTGGCGGCACAGCGACGGCAGCCCGCCGAACAGGCGCAGGCTCGGGCCGACGTCGACGATCAGCGTGGCTTCGTCGTCGAGCGCGACGCACGGCGAGAAGCGCAGCAGCGCGAGCGCGACCGCGCGCAGCGCATCGGCTTCGCGGGCGGGATCGCGTTCGACGAGCTGCGTCGCGGGCGCGAGCGTCAGCACGCCGCCGCGCTTCATGCCCGCGCGCACGCCCTGTCGGCGCGCGGCCGCATCGGCGATCAGCACGACGCCCTGCTCGAGCACCGCACAGCCGGCGTCGCTAGCCTCGCCGGCCGCTGCGTCAGACGGCGGCGGGGCGCACACGTCGAGCGGCAGGCGCGGCAGATGGATGCCGAGCAAGACGCGCATAGCGGCTCTCCACGATGGGCGACGGCAAATCGAGCACGAGCGGCTCGCTGCGCGCGGGCCCGCGACGCTTGACGATGTCGAGCGACACGCCGCCCGGCACCGGATACAGCGCGACGCGCAGCACGGCCGGCGACGGCTGCTTCGCGGCCGACAGCGGACGCAGCATCACGAACAGCGTGTCGCCGGTGCGCGCGGCCGCAAGATGCAGGCGGCGCAGTGCATCGGGCCGCGCGTCCTGCCAGAGCAGCAGTGCGCCGCAACAGCCGGTCTTGAGCGCCTGCTCGGCGGCCCACAGCGCATCGGTGCGGCTTCCGGCGCGCAGCCACAGCAGCGTGTCGGCCGGCACGCCGAGACTGGCGAGCGCGGTGGCATGCGGCGACTGCGGCGGCGCGACGAGCGCGAGCGGCCGCCGCGCGCTGACGGCGCGGGCGAGCGCGGGCGCGAGCAGCCGCATCTCGCCACAGCCCGGCTGCGCGGCCAGCAGTTCGACGAGGCCGCCGACCGGCCAGCCGCCGCCCGGCAGCTCGGCCGACAGCGGCGCGAAGCCCGTGTCGATCGTGCGCGGACCGCCGCGCGCGAGTTGCGAGCCGCGCCAAAGGGTGATGCCTCCCGATCCGGGCGACATGCTTTCGTCAAGCAGCGCATCGATCGAACGCGTCCGCTCGTCTGACGGACGTAACGGCGAAGAAACTGTGGCAACGGAGGTCACGGTCACGCCCCGAATACTGTATAAATATACAGTTATTCTAGCATCCTCGCGCGATTGCAGCGTGGTTTCCATGGCGCCGGGCCGATTCGCCGCGGGTGCCTCCATCCTTCCGATAAGAGCGACTTGCTCACCGCCCGGCAATCGCGCGGATGGCCTCCGCAAAGACATCCGGCGCCTCGCGCGGGACGAAGTGTCCTGTTCCAGGCAGCAGGCGGCGTTCATAGCGCCCGGAAAAGTACCGCGCCTTGTTTTCGGAAGTGACGGGCAAATTGTCGCGGTCTTCCGCACCCTGGAGCATGATGGTGTCGATACGGATCGTCGGCGCGGCCGCCAATTGTCGTTCCACCTGCTCGTGCTGCTCCGCGCCCGGCGCATCATGCCAGCGCTGCCGATAAGCATGGGCTGATGTCGGCCCAGTCGGGATTGTCGAGCGAGCCGACCATCGCCTGGAAGTCGCTCTCCCTATCGGGCCAAGCGGGCGACCAGCTGCTCCACAAGTATCGGCACAATCGTTCGCGATCCTCTCGATAGGCCGTCATTCCATGCGTCGTGGCGACGTACCACTCATACCAATAGGCGTTGGCCAGCTCATAGGGCATTTCGTTGGCCGGCATCGCGGTGGCATAGCCCGCCGCGGCGGTAACCAGGCCTCTGACTCTTTCGGGAAACAGGGCAGCGACTCCGTACGCCGCGCGCGCGCCCCAGTCATACCCGGCGAGAATGACATCCGTCAAATTCAGCGTTTCCATGAACTGCGACAGATCAAGCGTCAAAGCGGCGATCGCGCCGCTGCGCATCGTATCTTGATTCAAGAAACGCGTCGGTCCCGATCCGCGCAGATAGGGCGCGTAGATTCGGAACGGCTGGCCGCTCAGCCCGAGGTGCAGGATAGTCTTGTCCCAGCACCGGACATCGTCCGGCCATCCATGGACAAGGACAAGCGGCAGTCCGTCGAGCGGGCCTGATACTTCATAGGCCACCTCGAGCTCGCTCGTGCGACAAGTAAGGAGGTTGCGTTGCGTGCCGCGTGTGGCCGACTCATCCGCATCTGAAGTCATATCGATCTCCGGAAAGGTGATTCAAAGATGTCGGCACTAAGCCGCATCGCCCGTTCCCGTCAAAATGGCTTCCGACCAAATTACGATGGGCCGCCTTCGCCCGCCCGCCATACGACGGCGCGCCGCGCCGCCCCGGCGCAACGCGTCAACCGCACTCACAGCTTTACGTTATGCTGTCCGCCGACCCGACCCACACCATCGGAGGGGACTTGAAACGAACGATTCGTGCGCTCGCATGCGCGGCCGTCGCGCTGGCGCTGCCGGGAGCAGCATTCGCGCTGACCGACGGCAACACGCAATACGACGACTGCATGCTCAATGCGCTGCGCGAAAGCCGCAACGGCGCCGCCGCGCAGCTGATCCAGCGCTCGTGCGATGCGCTGTACCGCAACAACGCGATGCTGCTGCCGCGCGAACGGCGCTTTCACGAGTGCGTGGTGCAGTCGCTACCGGGCGTGCGCGACAACTATGCGATCCAGCAGATCATGTCGATCTGCTCGCGGCGCGGCGAGATGTGAGCGCGCGCTGAACGCCGCGCGGTCGCCCGCCTTTACGCGCACCGATATGAAAACCCACCGCACACGAAAAAAAGGCCTGCACACGTGCAGGCCTTCATTTGATCAACCGATCGCGTTCAGAACGACGCGACCATCGATCCCTTGAACTGCTTCTTGATGAATTCCTTCACTTCCGGCGACTGGTAAGCCTTCACCAGCTTCTTCACCCACGGCTGATCCTTGTCCTTCGCACGCACGGCGATCAGGTTCGCGTACGGGCTCGTCAGCGCTTCGAGCGCGATCGCGTCCTTGGTCGGCTGCAGGTTCGCGGCCAGCGCGTAGTTCGTGTTGATCACCGCCGCGTCGACGTCCGACAGCACGCGCGGCAGTTGCGCGGCGTCGAGTTCGGAGATCTTCAGCTTCTTCGGGTTCTCGGCGATGTCGAGCACCGTCGCGTTGTTGCCGCCCGTGCCGGCGCCCGACTTCAGCTTGATCACGCCTTGCGTCTGCAGCAGCAGCAGCGCGCGGTTCTCGTTCGACGGATCGTTCGGCACCGCGAGCTTAGCGCCCTGCGGCAGATCCTTCAGCGACTTGAACTTCTTCGAATACACGCCGATCGGCGAAATGTAGGTCAGGCCCGCGCTGACGATCTTGTAGCCGCGCTGCTTCACCTGGCTGTCGAGGTAGGGCTGATGCTGGAAGCTGTTCGCGTCGAGGTCGCCCGAATCGAGCGCCGCGTTCGGCTGCACGTAGTCGTTGAACTCGATGACCTTCACGTTCAGGCCTTCCTTCTCCTTCGCGACCTTCTGCACGACTTGCCACACTTCCGCATCCGGGCCGGCGACCGTACCGACCTTGATCACCTTGTCTTCGGCATGCGCGCCTGCCGACAGCGTCAGCGCGGCGCCGGTGGCCAGCACGGAAAATACCTTCAGGAGACTGCGACGCTTCATCTGTTTCTCGCTTTCTTGCTTACTTGAAATGGGGCGCGATACGGGTATGCCCGGACTCGCAGGAAGGGGCAAATGGTGTCACAGGATCGGCGGGAAGTGAAATACATCCCGCTCATATGGGTATGCACCAGCGCAGTGCCGGCGGCCGATGCCCGATTCAGCCGTTAGTTGCACCTTCTCGTCGATGCATCGGCTCATCAGCCCATCGGCCGACACCCGTCACGCCGCCACCACCTCGTCGACCGCCTTCGCGCCGCCGAATGCCGGTTCGGCCGCCCTGCCGCCGGCCCCGCGCGCCGACGGGCCGCCGGTATTGCCGACCCGGAACGAACCGACCGCATCGCGCAGCCGCGCGGCCTGTTCCTGCAGCGACGCGGCCGCAGCCGCCGCTTCCTCGACCAGCGCCGCGTTCTGCTGCGTCACCTGGTCCATCTGCGTGACCGCGCGCCCGACCTGCGTGATGCCGCTCGCCTGCTCCTCGGACGCGGCCGCGATCTCGCCCATGATGTCGGTCACGCGCGCGACCGCCTGCAGGATCTCGCCCATCGTCGTGCCGGCCTGGCCGACCAGCGTCGAGCCGTTGCGCACGCGCTCGACCGAATCGACGATCAGCGCACGGATCTCCTTCGCGGCCGTCGCGCTGCGCTGCGCGAGCGAACGCACCTCGCCCGCGACCACCGCGAAGCCGCGGCCCTGCTCGCCCGCGCGCGCGGCCTCGACTGCCGCGTTCAGCGCGAGGATGTTGGTCTGGAACGCGATGCCCTCGATCACGCCGATGATGTCGGCGATCTTGCGCGAGCTGTCGTCGATCTCGCCCATCGTGCCGATCACGCGGTTCACGACGTCGCTGCCGGTGCGCGCGATGTCCGACGCGTTGTTCGCGAGCCCGCTCGCCTGCCGCGCGTTGTCCGCGTTCTGTTTCACCGTCGCGGTCAGTTGCTCCATGCTCGCGGCCGTTTCCTCGAGCGACGCGGCCTGCTCCTCGGTGCGCTGCGACAGGTCGTCGTTGCCGGCCGAGATCTGGCGGCTCGCCGACGCGATCGCTTCAGCCGACTGGCGAATCCCGCCGATCGTCGCCTGCAGCCGCGCCTGCATGTCGTGCATCGCGGCCATCATGCTCGTGCGGTCGCCGGCTCGCACCGGCACCGGCTGCGTGAGGTCGCCCTGCGCGATGCGCGTCGCGAGCGCGGCCGCTTCGTCCGGCTCGCCGCCGAGGCTGCCGCGCACGTTGCGGATGATCACCAGCATCGCCGCGCTGATCACGAAGCCGATCACGAACACCACGGCCAGATGGCCGAGCAGCGTCCGGTAATAGACGGTGTCGATGTCCTTCAGGAACACGCCGCTCGAAATGTTCCAGTCCCACGGCGCGAATCGGGTGACGTAGCTGATCTTCGGCACGGCCGTCTCGCTGTGCGGCAACCGCCCGCGATATTCGGCGAACCCGCTGCCGGTCGCCTTCGCCGCGTTCAGGATCGTCACGAACAGCGGCTTGCCGTCCGGATCGAGATAGTCGCCGACCTGCGTGTCGACGAGCTTCGGCAGCGTCGGGTGCATCAGCACGACCGGCTTCGAATCCATCACGAACACATAGCCCGAATCGCCGTAGCGCATCGCGGCGAGGCGCGCGAGCGCGTCGCGCTTCGCGTCGGCCTCGGGCATCGTGCCGCTCTGCGCGAGCGCGTGATAGGCCTTCACGATGCCCGCCGCCGAGTCGACGAGATTCGCGATGCCGGCCTTGCGTTCGGCGAGCATCGTCGCGCGCGTCTCGTAGGCGCTCCATGCGCCGACGCCCAGAAGACCGATCCATACCAGCGCAAGCGCGAGCCACAGCTTGCGGTTCAAACTCATTCTGCTCATCTGCGTGCCTCTGTCGATGTCGATGCATCCGGCGCGCGAACGGCCTGCCGCGCGCAAACGGTTGCTCTTTCATTTACGGCATCGATGCTTACATCTTGAATACGCGCCGCCGCGGCGAACCGGCGATCGACAGGCACGCCGTCCGTCACGCGGCGGCGGCGGCGCGACAGCCCGCGTCCGCTGTGCTAAAAAGACCGGCCGGCCGGCACGCAAAGCGCCGGCATCATTCCAGGGCCATCCATGTACGTCATCGACATCCACTACACCGCGTCGCTCGAGCGCATCGACGACGCGCTCGAACGCCACCGCGCGTATCTGCAGCCGCAGTTCGACAAGGGCATCTTCATCGCGGCGGGGCCGAAGGTGCCGCGCGAAGGCGGCATGATCCTCGCGGCCCGCATCGATCGCGACGAACTCGACGCGATCCTTGAAACCGACCCGTTCGTCACCGAGGGGCTCGCCACCTATCGCGTGACGGAATTCCGGATCACGCGCGCCGCGTCCGGCTTCAACGTGCCGGCGCTGCCGTAACGCGGCTTCGGCACGGCTTCAGCGCAATACGCGCGCATGCCGACGCGCCGCCCGGCGGGCAGCGCATGCGCACAACGAAGCGAGCGGGAAAACGTGACGGCGCGAAACGGCCGTCACGCGAAACGCCGGGCCGTGCGCCCGGCGGCTGCCGGTCAGTCGACCAGCAGCTTCAGGTCGTGGACCCACGGCGCCGGGCCCTGGCCATCGCGCACGAACAGGCGCAGCTTGCCGTCGCGGTCGAACACGTAGCTCGCGGCCGTATGGTCCATCGTGTAGCTGCCGGGCGTCTTGCCGGGCACCTTCGCGTAGTACACGCGGAAATCCTTCGTGACCTTCTTCAGCGCCGCTTCGTCGGCCGGCCGCAGGCCGATGAACGACGGATCGAACGCGGGCACGTACTGGCCGAGCAGCGCCGGCGTGTCGCGTTCCGGATCGACGGTGACGAACAGCACCTGCACGCGCTTCGCGGCATCGGGCCCGAGCTGCTTCAGCGCTTCGGACAGCTCGGCCATCGTGGTCGGGCACACGTCCGGGCAGTGCGTATAGCCGAAGAACATCACGACGGCTTTGCCCTTGAAGTCGGCGAGCGTGCGGACCTTGCCGGTCGTATCGGGCAGCGAGAAGTCGCTGCCGAACTGCGTGTTGCCGGTGATGTCGAGATTCTGGAATTTCGGCGCGTTGTCGCATCCGGCGAGCAGCAGCGCTGCCGTGAATGCGCACGCGAGCATCCAGCCTTGGCGCGCGCGGCGCCCGAACCGTGATGGGAGCATTGCGTTCAAACCGTGCGGTTACACGCCGAGCAGCGGGCGTGCATAGTGATCGACGAGCAGCGCGACAAACAGCAGCGACAGATAGACGATCGAGTAGCGGAAGGCCTTGCGGGCGAGTGCGTCCGAATAGTCGCGATGGATCTTCCACGCATACGCGAGGAACACCGCGCCGAGCAGCACCGCGCTCGTCAGGTAGACGGCCCCGCTCATCCCGGAAATGAACGGCATCATCGTGACCGCGAACAGGATCACCGTATACAGCAGGATGTGCAGCCGCGTGAACTTCTCGCCGTGCGTGACGGGCAGCATCGGCAGCCCGGCGTTCTCGTAATCCTTGCGGCGATAGAGCGCGAGCACCCAGAAATGCGGCGGCGTCCACACGAAGATGATCAGCACGAGGATCCACGCGTCGCCCGGCACCGCGCCGGTGACGGCGGCCCAGCCGAGCGCCGGCGGCATCGCGCCCGACGCACCGCCGATCACGATGTTCTGCGGCGTCATCGGCTTGAGCAGCAGCGTGTAGACCACCGCGTAGCCGACGAACGTCGCGATCGTCAGCCACATCGTCAGCGGATTCGTGAACGTGTAGAGCGTCCATGCGCCGACGCTGCCGAGCACGGCCGAGAACAGCAGGATCTGCGGCGTCGTGATCTCGCCGCGCGCGGACGGACGCCACGCGGTGCGGCGCATCATCGCGTCGATCTTCTGTTCGACGAGGCAGTTGATCGCGAACGCGGCGCCGGCCAGCAGCCAGATGCCGACGGTGCCGCCGATCAGCACGTGCCACGGCACCATGCCCGGCGTCGCGAGGAACATGCCGATCACCGCGCAGAACACCGCGAGCTGCGTGACACGCGGCTTCGTCAGCGCCATGTACTGGGAAAAGCGGCTACCGGGCGATTGGGAGAGGGTGCTTTGCATGGGGACGGTCACGCCGGGGCGACGTCGCGCGCAGGCTGCGCGACACGGCCGGGGCGGCTTGAAAGGATGCGAAAGTTTAACATGACGACGAGCAGCAGCAGGATCGCGGCCCCGCCGTTGTGCGCGACGGCGACGGGCAGCGGCCACTGCAGCACGATGTTGGTCAGGCCCGTCACGAACTGCAGCAGGACGACCAGCAGCACGCCGTTCGCGGGCCGCCGCAGCGATTCGAAGCGGCGCATCTTCAGCGCGAACGCGACCAGGTACGCGACCACGACGAACGCGAACGTGCGATGCGTCCAGTGGATCGCGACCAGCGCGTCCTGCGTGATCGCGTCGCCGTCCTTCGTCATCCCGAGCGCGCGCCACAGGTGGAAGCCGTGCTGGAAGTCCATCGGCGGAATCCACTGGCCGTTGCAGGTCGGGAAGTCGGTGCACGCGAGCACCGCGTAGTTGGTGCTCACCCAACCGCCGAGCGCGATCTGCACGACCAGCAGCACGAGCGCGGCGAGCGCGGCCGCACGGTAGCGGCCGGCCTCCGGGTCATGCGACGGCAGCGGCGTCTGCCGCGCCGCGAGCCAGCCGAGCGTGCCGAGCAGCGTGAGGCCGAGCAGCAGGTGAATCGTGACGATCACCGGCTGCAGCTTCATCGTGACCGTCCATGCGCCGAACGCGCCCTGCACGAGAATCAGCAGCAGCAGGCTCGTCGGCCACCACGGCGACACGTGCAGCGGGCGGCGGCGCAGCCGCGCGGCCCACGCGATCGCGACCTGCGCGATGATCAGCACGCCGATCGCCATCGCGAAATAGCGGTGGATCATCTCGATCCACGCCTTCGTCATGCTGACGGGGCCGGTCGGCATCGCCTGGTGCGCGGCCGTGATCGCGGCGTGCGCGATGAACGGCGACGACGTGCCGTAGCAGCCGGGCCAGTCGGGGCAGCCGAGCCCCGAATCGGTCAGCCGCGTGAAGCCGCCGAACATCACGAGATCGAGCGTCAGGAACGTGGTGATCCACACGAGCTTGCGGAACTTGTCGTCGTCGGCCTTCACCCACACGTACGACAGCGGCAGCAGCGCGATGCACGCGCCGATCAGGCCGAGTTGCAGTAGATACGACATCGGAATGGTGCCTCGTTCTCTCGCCTTAACCGATGCTCGACCACTTCAGCAGCTTCGTCACGTCCGACTTGATCTTGCTGGGATTCGGGTCTTTCGGGAAACGCATCATCAGGTTGCCGTTCGGGTCGACCATGTAGATGTGGTCGCTGTCCTTCGTGCCGGCGTCGGCCGGCAGCCACGCGGCCACCGCGGCCGGATCGGCGACGAGCCGGCGCGTGTCCGGATACGCGTCCAGCACCTTCTGCGGCGTCGCGCCCGCATCGCTGCGCAGCCACACCATCGTGATCCGGTGCCGCTCGCCCGCCTGCGTGACGCGGATCTGGCGCATGAAATAGAGCTTCTGCGCGCACGCGTCGTCGCACGCGCTGCGGTCGGTCATCACGAACAGCCAGACCCCGCGCAGCGACGACAGCGGCACCGTCTTGCCGGTTTCGTCGGTGACCTGCAGATCCGCCGGAATCGGGCGCTGCGGCTCGATCAGCGTGCCGTAGTTCGTCGATCCGCCCTTCGGCTTGATCACGTAATAGGTGAAGTACGACGCGATCATCGGCGCCGCGCACACGAGACCGAGCAGCACGAGCATCCAGCGGCCGCGCTTGCGGGCCGCGGGCGACATCGGCGCAGCGGCCGGACCCTGACGGGAAGATTGCATGGACAAATCAGACCTCTCGAAACGAACCCGCGGCGCCGGCGCCGCGTCCTGGCATGACGCTCACGCGCCGGCCGACTTCTTCGCCGCACGCCGCGCGGCGTACAGGCCGAAGCCGAGCGCGGCCGCCGCCATCGCCCACCACTGAAACATGTAACCGTAATTGCGCTCGACGCCGGTCGTCGCCGCCGGCCAGTCGCGCACGAGCTTGTCGCCGTCGTCGCTCGTCTGCTGGATCACGAACGGCTGCAGCGGCAGCCCGGTTTCCTTCGCATACGCGGCGACGTCGAGGTTCTGCCGGATCTTCTGGTGCGCGGCCGACCCGCCTTCGCCGAGCTCGAACGCGCGCGACGCGTCGGCGCGCGCGATGCCGACGATCTCGACGTCGCCCGCCGGCGTCGCGAACGGCTCGATCGCCGTGCGATCGGCGATGTTGCGCGGCAGCCAGCCGCGGTTCACGAGCACGACGCCGCCGCCCGTGAGTTTAAACGGCATCACGACGTAAAAACCCGGCTGGTCGTTATACGGCCGATTGTCGAGAAACACCGCCTGCTCGGGCAGGAAACGGCCCTTTGCCCGTACGCGATGAAACTCGATCGACGCGAGCGGCACCGGCTGCGCGCCGAGCTCGACCGGCGCCGCCTGCTCGTAGCGCGCGATGCTCGCCTGCAGCGCTTCCTTCTGGTGCGCGCGGTCGCGCTGCCAGAAACCGAGCCGGATCGTGACGGCGACGACGACGAGGATCAGCAGCGCAGGCAGCCAGCGGATCTTCATCGGGCGGCCCGCCCGGCGCGTTGGCGAAAGCGAAGTGCGATAATTATCCTCTTCCTTTCGAATTGCCGTCGTCCGGTTCGCGTCATGCACATACTCGTTCCCATCGCCTTCGTCCTCATCATTGCCAGCATGGGCTCGGCGCTCTACTTCATGATGCACGACCGCGGCCATACGAAGCGCATGGTCTGGTCGCTCGCCACCCGCGTCGGGCTGTCGGTGTCGCTGTTCCTGCTCATCCTGTTCGCGAACTGGATGGGCTGGATCCATTCGACCGGTTTGCCGATCGGGCGCTGATGCCGTCGCCGCGCCGGCCGCTGTGACATTTAGCCGCACGGCCGCGCCACCAAGTAAAAGCGCCGCCTGACTGAGTCGCGGCGGCGCCAGGGTGGTGTCGCGCGCAGCGTCGCCGCCGCGCCCGCGACACCAATGAAAACGGCCCGCGCATCGCTGCGCGGGCCGTTTTTCCATTTACAGCCAGTAGACGACGACGTACAGGCCGAGCCAGACGACGTCGACGAAGTGCCAGTACCACGCGGCGCCTTCGAATGCGAAGTGATGATCGGGCTTGAAGTGGCCGCGGATCATCCGCACCAGCACCACCGCGAGCATCGTGCCGCCGAGGAACACGTGGAAGCCGTGGAAGCCGGTCAGCAGGAAGAACGTCGAACCGTACACGCCCGAGTTCAGCGTCAGGTTCAGTTCATTGTATGCGTGGTAGTACTCGAAGCCCTGCAGGAACAGGAAGCAGATACCGAACACGAGCGTCGCGGCGAGCCACGCGATCGCCTTCTTGCGATGGTCGTCGCGCAGCGCGTGGTGCGAGATCGTCAGCGTCACGCCCGACGACAGCAGGAACGCGGTGTTCAGCGTCGGGATCGGCCACGGGCCCATCGTCTTGAAGTGACCGGCGAGCGCGGCGGGGCCTTCGTTCGGCCACACGGCGGAGAAGTCCGGCCAGATCAGCTTGTAGTCGAGGCTGCCGAGCTGGTGCAGCGCGATTTCACGCGCATAGAACAGCGCGCCGAAGAACGCGCCGAAGAACATGACTTCCGAGAAGATGAACCAGCTCATGCTCCAGCGGTACGACTTGTCGACGTTCTTGCCGTAATGACCGCCTTCCGATTCGGCGATCGCGTCGCCGAACCAGTGATACAGCGTGAAGAGCAACCACAGCAGGCCGAGCAGCGCCGTAAACGGCGCCCAGTCGTGACCGTTGATCCACAGCGCGGCCGACCCGAGCATGACCAGCAGGCCGATGGCCGCGCTGATCGGATGCTGCGACGGATGCGGCACGAAATAGTACGGGGTCTGGTTTTGACCGCTCATGCTTGATTCTCCACTTCAGTCCAATTTGTGTACCGGAAACCGCTCCGGCTTTATTTCTTGCGCGGCGAGACCGCCACCGCTCTTTCCCGCACGCCGCGCCGTAGCGCCGCGCACTGCATTCTTTCATGGCCGCGGGCCGCTGGCCGCTAACCGCGCACCACTAGCCGTGCGCCCTCAACCCACCACCGCACGCACGATCAGGATCAGCACGCCGATGAACATGCCGGCCGCGAGCAACGCGACGATCAGCACGTGCAGCGGATTGAGCTGCGTCGCATCGGCCTCCAGATCGCGCCGCTTGCGCACCCCGAAGAACGACCACAGCACCGCTTTCAGCGCCTGACCGAACGTCCCGCTCCGCTTGGTTTCCGTCATCGCCCCGTCTCCTTCGTCATGCGTCCGGCTTCGCCGCACCCTGCGCCGCCGCCGTACTGCGCTGCGCCGGTGCCGGCGTGGCCGGGGTATTCAGCTCGAAGAACGTGTACGACAGCGTGATCGTCTTCACGTCCTTCGGCAATTTCGGGTCGATCACGAACACCACCGGCATCTTGCGCGACTCGTTCGCGGTCAGCGTCTGCTGCGTGAAGCAAAAGCATTCGATCTTCTTGAAGAACTCCGTCGCCTGCTTCGGCGCGTAGCTCGGAATCGCCTGCGCGACGACCGGCCGGCCCTGCCCGTTCGTCACGTCGTACACGATCGTCGTCAGTTCGCCCGGATGCACGTCGAGGCTGTTGTGCTCAGGCTTGAACCCGAGCGGCCCGCGTGCGTTCGCATCGAACTCGACCGACACCGTGCGGCTGGTGTCGACCTGCGAGTTCTTCACCTCGCGCTCGCTGACATCGCGCTGCACCAGATTGTTGATGCCGGTGATCTGGCAGATCGCCCGATACATCGGGATCAGCGCGAAGCCGAAACCGAACATCAGCCCGGCCACGACGAAGAGCTTCACCAGCATCGAACGATTGAACGCGCGATCCACGGCGCCCGCTTCCGGCTCTTCCGGCTTCGACATACGACGACTTCCTCGCTACTGCGTCAGTTGCTGCATCAGTGGGTGGACAGCCACCACTGCTTGATCACGACACCCACGAAAAAAACGGCGGCGATGACGAGCAGGGTGAGGCCGAGCCGCTTGTTGCCCGCGCGAATCTGCTCGGGCGTTCGTCTTTCTGATGGATTCCGGGTCATCTGAAACTTCGCTGAAACTTCCGTTCCGCGCCCCGCCGCGCCTGCCTGCGCGGCAGGCAGCGGCGGAACGCTCGGTGAAACTTACTCGACGTGCGGCGGTTGCTCGAACGTGTGGAACGGAGCCGGGCTCGGCACCGTCCACTCGAGGCCCGTCGCGCCATCCCACGGCTTGTCCGACGCCTTTTCCAGGTCGCCGCCGCCGCGGTAGGCCGGCAGCGCGACCGCGAACAGGAAGTACACCTGCGCGAGGCCGAAGCCGAATGCACCGATCGTCGCCACCTGGTTGAAGTCCGTGAACTGCGCCGGGTAGTCCGCATAGCGGCGCGGCATGCCCGCGAGACCGACGAAGTGCATCGGGAAGAACGTCAGGTTGAAGAAGATCATCGACGCCCAGAAGTGGATCTTGCCGCGCGTCTCGTTGTACATCCAGCCCGTCCACTTCGGCGCCCAGTAGTACCAGCCCGAGAACAGCGCGAACAGCGAGCCGGCCACCAGCACGTAGTGGAAGTGCGCGACCACGAAATAGGTGCCGTGATACTGGATGTCGAGCGGCGCCATCGCGAGCATCAGGCCCGTCAGGCCGCCGAACGTGAACACGAACAGGAAGCCGATCGCGAACAGCATCGGGGTTTCGAACGTCATCGAGCCGCGCCACATCGTCGCGAGCCAGTTGAACACCTTCACGCCCGTCGGCACCGCGATCAGCATCGTCGCGTACATGAAGAACAGCTGGCCGGTGACCGGCATGCCCGTCGCGAACATGTGGTGCGCCCAGACCATGAACGACAGGATCGCGATCGATGCCGTCGCGTACACCATCGAGCTATAGCCGAACAGCGTCTTGCGTGCGAACGCCGGGATCACCTGCGACACGATCCCGAACGCCGGCAGAATCATGATGTACACCTCGGGGTGGCCGAAGAACCAGAAGATGTGCTGGTACATCACCGGGTCGCCGCCGCCTGCCGCGTTGAAGAACGACGTGCCGAAGTGGCGGTCGAACAGCACCATCGTGATCGCGCCTGCCAGAACCGGCATCACGGCGATCAGCAGGTACGCGGTGATCAGCCACGTCCACGCGAACATCGGCATCTTCATCAGCGTCATGCCCGGTGCGCGCATGTTCAGGATCGTCACGACGATGTTGATCCCGCCCATGATCGACGACGCGCCCATGATGTGGACCGCGAAGATCGCGAAGTCCATGCCCGGGCCCATCTGGGTCGACAGCGGTGCGTACAGCGTCCAGCCGGCGGCCGTCGCGCCGCCCGGCGCGAAGAACGAACCGACCAGCAGCACGGCCGCGACCGGCAGCAGCCAGAAGCTGAAGTTGTTCATCCGCGCGAACGCCATGTCGGATGCGCCGATCTGCAACGGAATCATCCAGTTCGCGAAGCCGACGAACGCCGGCATGATCGCGCCGAACACCATGATCAGGCCGTGCATCGTCGTGAGTTCGTTGAAGAACTCCGGACGCATGATCTGCAGGCCCGGCTCGAACAGCTCGGCACGAATGCCGAGCGCCATCACGCCGCCCGACAGGAACATGATGAACGAGAACAGCAGGTACAGCGTACCGATGTCCTTGTGGTTGGTGGCGAACAGCCAGCGACGCCAGCCGTGCGGGGCTTCGTGCGCGTGGTCGTCGTGCGCGTGGTCCGCGGCTACGTCGTGCCCGATGCTAGACATGAGAATCTCCTAATGCGAATACGTCGACTAACTCAGCGACACGTCAAGCCGCCGGGCCGATCTCGACACGCCGGGCTTCCTTCGCGTCAGCCCCGCCCGTGATCGTTTCCGGCTTTTTGAGAATAATGTGGTCTTCCGCCACGCCTGCTGCCTTCAGCGCATCGCGCACGGCCTGCGCCCGATGCTTCGCCAGTTCGGCGTTCGCGTCGGCCGAGCCCGTCTTGTCGGTGAAGCCCGACAGCGCGAGCTTCGCGTCCGGATGCGCCTTCGCATAGTCGGCCGCGGCGGCGATCGCCGCCTTCGCGTCGGCCGGCAGCACGCTCTTGCCCGTCTCGAAGTAGATCGTCGACAGCGCGGCCGATGCCGCTGCCGCCGGTTGCTCGGCACCCGACGCGGCTTGCGCCGGCGCCGAAGCCGCTTCGGCCGGGGCCGCTGCCGTCGCCGCGCCTGCCGTGTCTTCCGGCAGCTTGCCGTTGCGTGCGTCGGCCACTTGCTTCGGCTGCAGCAGGTCGTTCTTGTGGTTGCCCCACGAGTTGCGTTCGTACGTGACGACCGAAGCGATGTCGAGGTCCGACAGCGATGCCCACGACGGCATCGCGCCCTTGCCGTGCAGCACGCGCTCGACGTGCGCGGCGATCGGGCCGTTCACGATCGGGCTGCCGTCCATCGCCGGGAATGCGCCGAGGCCCTTGCCGTTCACCTGGTGGCAGGCCGCGCAGTTCGCCTTGTAGACTTCCTCGCCGTGCGCGACGAGTTCGGCCATCGTGTAGACCTTGTTCGGATCGACCGCCGCGCCGGCCAGCTTCGCCTTCTGCGCGGTGACCCACTTCGCGTAGTCGTCGTCCGACAGGACTTCGACGACGACCGGCATGTACGCGTGCTCCTTGCCGCACAGCTCGGTACAGAAACCGCGGAACGTGCCGACCTTGTCGGCCTTGAACCACGTGTCGCGCACGAAGCCGGGGATCGCATCCTGCTTCACGCCGAACGCGGGCACGTACCACGAGTGGACGACGTCGTTCGCGGTCGTGATGATGCGGATCTTCTTGTTGACCGGCACGACGAGCGGATTGTCGACTTCCTGCAGATAGGTGTCGGTGATCGGCTTCTTGCCCATCACTTCGTCGCGCGGGGTGGTCAGCGTCGACAGGAAGCCGATGCCCTCGCCCGGGCCCTTCACGTAGTCGTAGCCCCACTTCCACTGGTAGCCGGTGACCTTGATCGTGAGATCGGCGTTCGTCGTGTCCTTCATCGCGACGACGGCCTTCGTCGCCGGCAGCGCCATCAGCACGACGATGACGAACGGCACGATCGTCCAGATGATCTCGACGGTCGTGCTTTCATGGAAATTGGCGGCCTTGTGGCCCTTGGATTTGCGGTGCGCGAAGATCGAATAGAACATCACGCCGAACACGCCGACGAAGATCACCGTACACAGGATCAGCATCATCGTGTGGAGATCGTAGAGCTCCTCGGCGATCTTCGTGACAGGCGGCTGAAAGTTGATCTCGTTGACACGGGGGCCGCCCGGGCTATCACCGACCGCCAGGGCCGCACCGGCAAAGAGCAATCCGCTGCATGCCAGCACGCCCGCGAGGGCTCGCTTGATTGTTTTCATAGCATCCTTACCCAAAATTTCCATTCAAACCCTCCCCCGTCGCAAGCCGCCGGCCTGTTCCGGCCGATGACCGCGCCTCGTCAGCCGCAGCGCCTGAGCGACACGCGCAGTTCGTCGGCGAACTGCGCACGCTTGTACTGCGCGAGATGCTGCCCGATTACGACGGTCTGCCCGCGCGATACCAGTCGAATCGGATCGCGTGGCGTCGCACCCGGCTCGACCCGCACCCAGCGCGGGTTGAATTCGATCTGCGTGAGCCGCTCCGCATCCATCCGCTCGATCACGAGCCGGTGCGGAAACAGCCTGATGCGCTCGTAATCGACCGCATGGCGAGCATAGATCGCAAATGCGACACCCACCGCGAGCAACTCGATGCCGGTGAAGGGCATGACGAGCCAGGCCCCTCTCCACATCAGCAACGCCGCGATCGCCAGCGAGAAGCCCGCGAGCGACGCATAAAACAGCACGAACTGGCGTGGCGACACCGAACAGTTGCGTTTCATCAGCCAGTCTTCGAGGACCGGTTCGCTGTCCGCCGTCTTCGCCAAAACGCTCGCTGCTTCCATCGCCGCCTCACGCGAATGGCATGCGATGCATGCCTGCATCGGACTCGTCGCCCCGTATTGCGGGGACCCCGGGACGACAAGCTGACGCATTATAGGCGGGTTCAATGGCATCCACAAGCAAGCGCCTATCGCCCGCCAAGCCAAGCGCGACAAGCTTTCCGGCCGTTTTTGCCGCCAATTCGACCCCGCTTTGCGCCGCTAATTTCGGACATAACAAAACCCCTCTTTACCGCTTTACCGATTCTTCGGACGCCCCTTGCCGATGTCCTCGATGCGCACGATCCCGTGCCCTTCCGCGGTCGTGCGCGGCACGGCCTTCCATGCGTGGCCGTAGATCACCTCGAACGTGAGCGGGATCGTGCCGTCCTCGCGCCGGCGCGCGTCGAGCGCATCGCCGAGCGCCGCGCGAAAGCGCCGCGTCGCATGCTGCGGCGCCGTGCGCGCGAACGGATAGGCGCCCCAGCGGCGCACGTCGGCGAGCAGCGTATCGGGGGATTGGTAGGTGACGGTCAGCACTTCCTGGTCCATCACGGGAATTTCGAAGCCGCTCTCGACGAGCATGTCGCCGAGGTCGTGCATGTCGACGAAATCGATCACGCGCGCGGCGGGCGGCGCGACGCCGAGCGCCGCTTCGGCGTCCGCGCAGGCCGCGCGCAGCTCGCGCAGCGTGTCGGGGCCGAGCGTGCTGAACATCAGCAGCCCATTGACGCGCAGCACGCGCTGCCATTCGGGGAAGACGGTATCGGGACGCGAATGCCAGTGGAGCGCGAGATTCGACCAGATCAGGTCGAACGCGCCGCCGGCAAACGGCAGCGCGGCGAAGTCGGCCTGCGCGACGCGCGGGCCGCGCTGGCCCAGCGCCCGGCCGAGCGACGCCGGCAGCCAGCGGCGCCAGGTGGTCTGCTCGACCTCGCGCTGACCGGCCCGCGCGAGCATCGCGCCGGACAGGTCCACGCCGAACACCGGCGCTTCCGGAAAGCGCGCGCGCAGCGCCGGCAGGTCGTCGCCCGGGCCGCAGCCCGCGTCCAGCACGGCCGCGGGGCTCACCTTGATGTATTCGAGGCGCTCGTTCATCCGCTGCGCGATCTCGCGCGGCAGGAACGCAACCGCGTCGAACGTGGCGGCACGGCGGTCGAAGATCCGCCGCAGGCGCCTGCCGTCATTGGCCGGACGGCCGGTTGAAGTCGAAGCTGGGGACATGTCGGGCACACTGGCGAAGAGCCCGAAGTATACTCGCTCGCCTCGCAAGCTTCATTGAGGCGGCATGCCAGGAGTGTTGCGATGGTCCGCGGTTCCGCCGAGCGCACGATGCGCGTCGTTTTGTCGCAGGTTCGCGCGCTGGTCGTGCGCGTCGCCGCGGTCACGTTGCCGAATCGCTGCGCGTTGTGCGGCAATTTGTCACACACGGTGATTTGCGGCGCCTGCGATGCCGCGTACTGGAATGAAGCGCGGCTGCGCTGCGAGGTGTGCGCGGTGCCGCTCGGTGTCGGGCACGCGCGGTCACGCGGCGGCGGTCGCAGCCGCGTCGGTAGCGCGTCCGCGTACCGGTGCGAAACGTGCCGCACCGCGCCGCCGCCGTTCGACGCGACGCTCGCGCTCGCCGATTACCGCGCGCCGCTCGACGGGCTCGCGCGCGGCCTGAAGTTTCATGCGCGGCTCGCGCTCGGCGGCGAATTCGCGGCCCGACTTGCACGGCTGGTCGACGATACGCGCGGCGCGAGCGGCTTCGATCTCGTCGCGCCGGTGCCGTTGTCGCACCGGCGGCTCGTCGCGCGCGGCTACAACCAGGCGTGGGCGATCGCGCGGCCGCTCGCGCGCCGGCTCGGCGTGCCGGCGGAGGCCGCCTTGCTCGCGCGCGTCGCCGACACCGCGCCGCAGTCGCGGCTCGACCGGCACGCACGGCGCGACAACGTGATGGCGGCTTTCGCGGTGGCAGGCGGCGTCGCCGGCCGCCACGTCGCGCTCGTCGACGACGTGATGACGTCCGGCGCGACGCTCGCGGCGGCCGCGCAGGCGCTGAAGGCGGCGGGCGCCGTGCGCGTGACGAATCTGGTTGCGCTGCGCACCGCCAGGGATTAATTAGATAGAGAGGCCGCCCGCGGGCGGCCGTCACGAACCGGCCGGCCGGGAGCCCGCGCGCATCGCGCGGCCCCGTCGGCCCAGCCAAACCGAAACATGTTCAACGTCGTCCTCGTCGCCCCCGAAATTCCGCCGAACACCGGCAACGTGATCCGCCTGTGCGCGAACACCGGCGCGCACCTGCACCTGATCGAGCCGCTCGGCTTTCCGCTCGACGACGCGCGGATGCGTCGCGCCGGCCTCGACTATCACGAGTATGCGCAGATGCGCGTGCACCGCGACTGGGACGCGTTCGTCGCGTCCGAAGCGCCCGATCCCGCGCGGATGTTCGCGTTCACGACGCGCGGCTCGGGCCGCTTCCACGATCACGCGTTCCTGCCCGGCGACTGGTTCGTGTTCGGCTCGGAAACGCGCGGCCTGCCCGCCGAGCTGCTCGAACGCTTCCCGAGCGAACAGCGCGTGCGCCTGCCGATGCGGCCGGACAACCGCAGCCTGAACCTGTCGAACACGGTCGCGGTGGTCGTGTTCGAGGCGTGGCGCCAGGCCGGCTTCGAGGGCGGCGCCTGACGCGCGCCGGGCGCGACCCGCGGCGCTGAAGGCGTCAGGTTCGCGCGAGCCGAGCGCGGTACAGGTCGTAGATGTCGGGGGAAAAGCACGCGAATATCACGCGTGCGAGGCTCGGCGCCTGCGGCAGCATTTCGGCGACGGTACCGACTGCAATGTCGACGGCCTCGCCGGCCGGATAGCGATAAATACCGCAACTGATCGCCGGAAATGCGATCGACGTCGCGGCGACTTCTTCGGCCAGTTCGATCGCGCGCCGGTAACACGACGCGAGCAGATCGGCCTCGCCGCGTGCGCCGCCGTACCAGACCGGCCCCACCGCGTGGATCACGTAGCGCGCCGGCAGCCCGTGGCCGCGCGTGAGCTTCGCGTCGCCGGTGTCGCAGCCGCCGAGCATGCGGCACTCGGCGAGCAGGCCGGGGCCGGCCGCGCGGTGGATCGCGCCGTCGACGCCGCCCCCGCCGAGCAACGAGCCGTTCGCCGCGTTGACGATCGCATCGACGTCGAGCGTCGTGATGTCGACGCGTTGCGCATCGAGCGTGGTGGAATGGATCTGCAGCATGACACCCTCGCGGAACGCCGGAGACGATTCAAGCGTAGTCCGCTTTGGCGCCGCGCGCCCGGCGCAATCGTGCCGGGCGATCGCGGCCCGTGCTACTCGGCGCGCGCGTCGCGGCGCAGCAGGCCGCTGACGGCGTCGCGCGGCGCGATCCCGTCGAACAGCACACCGCACACGGCTTGCGTGATCGGCATGTCGATCGACTGCGCGCGCGCGAGCGCCAGCACGGCCTGCGCGCAGCGCACGCCTTCGGCCACGTGGCCGAGCGCGCCGAGGACGTCGTTCAGCGTGCGGCCGGCCGCCAGTTGCAGGCCCACCGTGCGGTTGCGCGACAGGTCGCCCGTCGCGGTAAGGATCAGGTCGCCGAGGCCCGTGAGGCCCGTAAAGGTTTCCGCGCGGCCGCCGAGCGCCACGCCGAGCCGCGACATTTCCGCGAGGCCGCGCGTGATCAGCGCGGCGCGCGCGTTCAGCCCGAGGCCGAGGCCGTCGGAAATGCCGGTCGCGATCGCCAGCACGTTCTTCACCGCGCCGCCGACCTCGACGCCGACCACGTCGTCGCCCGTATAGATCCGCATCGCGCCGTGATGGAACGCGGCGAGCGTGCGCTCGCGGCATTCGGCCGACGCGCTCGCCACCGTCAACGCGACGGGCAGCGACTGACCGACCTCGCGCGCGAAGCTCGGCCCCGACAGCACGCCGTTGCTCTGCTGTTCGGGCAGCTCGGCCGCGATCACCTGATGCGGCAGCAGATGCGTGTCGGCCTCGAAACCCTTGCAGACCCAGACGACGTGCGCGGGCACGCAGCCCGCGTCGCGCATCGCGTGACACAGCGTGCGCAGCCCGGCCACCGGCGCGGCGATCACGCACAGCGCGTCGTCCGCGGCGCCATGCGCGAGCGCGGCGCCGAGATCGGCGTCGTAGCGCAGCGCGTCAGGCAGCGCGATGCCGTCGAGATAGCGGGAATTTTCGTGCCGGGCCTGCAGCCCGGCGATGAGCGCGGCGTCGCGCGCCCACAGAAGCGTATCGTGCCGCGCGGCCAGATGGCCCGCGAGCGCGGTGCCCCAGGCACCGGCGCCGAGAACGGCTACTTTCATACCCAGCACCGGTCCGAGTGAAACGTCAGTTCAGCGTCGTGCCATTCGGCGCGCCGTTCGGTGCACCTGCCGCGCCGGCCTGCTGCTGAAGCTGCGCGAGACGCTGCTCGTACAGCGCCTGGAAGTTGATTTCGGCCAGGTGGATCGGCGGGAAGCCGGCGCGCGTGATCGCGTCGGCGATGTTCGAGCGCAGGTACGGGAACAGGATCGTCGGGCACGCGATGCCGACGAGCGGATCGAGCTGTTCGTCCGGAATGTTGCGAATGTCGAAAATGCCGGCCTGCTTCGCTTCGATCAGGAACGCGACCTTGTCCTTCACCTTCGCGGTGACGGTACCCGACACGACGACTTCGAACACGCTTTCCGCGAGGCGGTCGGCCTTGACGTCGACTTCGACTTCAACCGACGGCATGTCCTGCTCGAGGAAGATCGCCGGCGAATTCGGCTGCTCGAGCGACATATCCTTCAGGTAGACGCGCTGGATGTTGAAGAACGGTTGGTTTTCGACGTCGGACATGGTGTTTCCCTAAAAGTGGTGACGGGGCGGGCCCGGCTGTTCGCCGGCCGCCACGGATGAATCCTGCGCGCCCAAGCCGCGGCGCGGCCGGCGGCCATTCTGCCCTAATCAGGCCGCTTGCAGAAGCGGCACGAGGCCGCCTTCGCGGTCGAGCTTCGACAGATCGTCGTAACCGCCGACGTGCGTGTCGCCGATATAGATCTGCGGCACCGTGCGGCGCCCCGTGCGCGTCATCATTTCCTCGCGGCGGGCCGGATCGCGATCGATCAGCACCTTCTCGATCTGCTCGACGCCGCGCAGCTTCAGCAGGCGCTCGGCCTGCATGCAATACGGACACACCTGCGTGCTGTACATCAAAACCTTGTTCACTTCGCCACTCCTTGTTTGACGACCGGCATCCCGGCCTGCTGCCAGGCGGCCACGCCGCCCTCGAGCACGTGCACCTCGGCGTAACCCGCCGCCTCGACCTCGCGCGCCGCCTTCTGCGACTGCTGGCCGTTCTGGCAGACGAGCAGCACCGGGGTGCTCTTGTTCTTCGCGACCTGCGCAATTTTCGCGCCGATCTCGCCCGCCGCGACCTGACGCGCCGACGGCAGGTGGCCGGCGGCGAAATCGGACGCGGCGCGCAGGTCGATCACGACCGCGTTGCGGCGATTGATGAGCTGCGTCGCCTCCGCGGCCGACAGGCCGCCCCGGCCACGGCGCAGGGCCGGCCATGCCAGCAGGCCGCCGGAAACCAGCAGGATCGCGATAAGGGCCAGGTTCGTGTAATTGGTAAAGAACGTCACGGAATGTCGCCGGAAAAAGAGAAATCGGATGAGGACAATCCGGCCATTATAAAATAACCGCCTTGCGCGATGGCGGGCCCGGTCCGGGCGCCGCGCGACGCGCCCCGCTTCCCTCTCACTACCGACCGCAAGATCCATGTACAAACTCGTTCTCATCCGCCACGGCGAATCGACGTGGAACAAGGAAAACCGCTTCACCGGCTGGGTCGACGTCGACCTGACCGAACAGGGTCGCAACGAGGCCTACCAGGCCGGCGAATTGCTCAAGGAGGCCGGCTACACGTTCGACATCGCGTACACGTCGGTGCTCAAGCGCGCGATCCGCACGCTGTGGCACGTGCAGGACAAGATGGACCTGATGTACCTGCCGGTCGTCCATTCGTGGCGCCTGAACGAGCGCCACTACGGCGCGCTGTCGGGCCTGAACAAGGCGGAAACGGCCGCGAAGTTCGGCGACGAGCAGGTGCTCGTGTGGCGCCGCAGCTACGACACGCCGCCGCCCGCGCTCGAGCCGACCGACGAGCGCGCGCCGTTCAACGATCCGCGCTACGCGAAGGTGCCGCGCGAGCAGCTGCCGCTCACCGAATGCCTGAAGGACACGGTCGCGCGCGTGCTGCCGCTGTGGAACGAGTCGATCGCGCCGGCGGTGCGCGCCGGCAAGCAAGTGCTGATCGCCGCGCACGGCAACTCGCTGCGCGCGCTGATCAAGTACCTCGACGGCATCTCGGACAGCGACATCGTCGGCCTGAACATCCCGAACGGCGTGCCGCTCGTGTATGAACTCGACGAGAACCTGAAGCCGATCAAGCACTACTACCTCGGCGACGCGGACGCGATCGCGCAGGCGCAGGCCGCCGTCGCGAAGCAGGGCAAGGCGGGCTGACGCCCGGCGCGGCGCCGGGCTCCGGCCTCGGCCCGCACGCCGCGCGAACCTTCCCGGCCCTGCCGCGGTCGAATCCGCTTTCGAACCCCGCAGCGCGCCCGGCGGCGCCCCGGCCGGGCCCTCAGCGGCCTTTTCGACGCTTTTCGCGCCGTTCCACTGAGTAATCGGACGAACAGTTATACTTGTCCGCTACATCCCCGCTACCGCCACGCGCTTCCCGACCGCACCAGACTCTCTATGCGAATGAATTTGAAGAACATCGGCCTGATTGCCGCGGGCCTCGCCACGGGCGTGTTCGCCACGCTGCAGGTTTCCGCATCGGCCGAGCAGACCGCCACGGCGCCGCTTCCCCTCGACCAGCTCCGCCTGTTCGCGGAAGTATTCGGGCAGATCAAGCGCGAGTACGTCGAACCGGTCGACGACAAGAAGCTGCTGACGGCCGCGATCAAGGGCATGGTGTCGAGCCTCGACCCGCACTCGTCGTTCCTCGACAAGACCGACTATGACGAACTGCAGGAGCAGACGAAGGGCCGCTTCGCGGGCCTCGGCATCGAGATCTCGCAGGAAGACGGCCTCGTCAAGGTGATCTCGCCGATCGAGGATACGCCCGCGTTCCGCGCCGGTATCCGTCCGGGCGACCTGATCACGCGCATCAACGACAAGCCGGTGCGCGGCATGACGCTCGACAAGGCCGTCAAGCAGATGCGCGGCGAGCCGGGCACCAAGGTCACGCTGACGATCTTCCGCAAGAGCGACGACCGCACGTTCCCGGTCACCGTCACGCGCGCGATCATCAAGGTCCAGAGCGTGAAGATGAAGATGCTCGATCCGGGCTACGCGTACGTCCGCATCACCAGCTTCCAGGAGCGCACGACGCCCGATCTCGCGCAGAAGCTGCAAGACATCGCGCGCCAGCAGCCGAACCTGAAGGGCCTGATCCTCGACCTGCGCAACAACGGCGGCGGCCTGCTGCAGAGCGCGGTCGGCGTGGCCGGCGCGTTCCTGCCGCCCGACTCGGTCGTCGTGTCGACCAACGGCCAGATCCCCGATTCGAAGCAGGTCTACCGCGATACGTACGACAACTATCGCCTGCCGTCCTTCGACGGCGATCCGCTGAAGAACCTGCCGCCGGTCTTCAAGACCGTGCCGATGATCGTGCTGACGAACGCGTATTCGGCGTCCGCGTCGGAAATCGTCGCCGGTGCGCTGCAGGATTCGAAGCGCGCGCAGATCATGGGCAAGACGACGTTCGGCAAGGGTTCGGTGCAGACGGTCCGCCCGATGACGGCCGACACCGCGCTGCGCCTGACCACCGCGTACTACTACACGCCGAGCGGCCGTTCGATCCAGAACAAGGGCATCACGCCGGACGTGCCGGTCGATCAGTACGCGGACGGCGATCCGGACGACGTGCTCGTGACGCGCGAGGTCGACTACACGAACCACCTCGCGAACACGCAGGACCCGAACGAGAAGAAGGAACAGGAAGAGCGCGAGCAGCGCCGGCTGGATCAGCTGCGCATTCTCGAGGAGCAGAACGACAAGAAGACGCCGGAGCAGCGCCAGAAGGATCGCGATCGCAAGCCGATCGAGTTCGGCAGCGCCGACGACTTCATGATGCAGCAGGCGCTCAACAAGCTCGAAGGCAAGCCGGTCCAGGCGTCGAAGTCGCTGCTCGCCGAGAGCACGACGAAGGGCCCGGCCGCCAAGGCCGCCACGGCGGCGAAGGCATCGGGCGCGAGCGCCGCGAAGCCGGCTTCCGCACCGAAGCCCGCGTCGGCGCCGCAGTAAGCGCCGGGCGGCATCCAACGGGCCATCGCGGGAAGACCGCGATGGCCCGTTTTTCATGCGCGCCTAAAATAACGAACGTCCGCCCGCCTCGCTCACGATTCCCCATGAACGACGATCAACTCCTTCGCTATTCCCGCCACATCCTCGTCGACGAAATCGGCATCGACGCGCAACAGCGCTTTCTCGATGCGCATGCGATCGTCGTCGGCGCGGGCGGCCTCGGCTCGCCGGCCGCGATGTATCTCGCGGCGTCGGGGGTCGGCACGCTCACGCTCGTCGACGCCGATACGGTCGACCTCACGAACCTGCAGCGGCAGATCCTGCACGGGACGGCGTCGGTCGGCCGCAGCAAGGTCGAATCGGGGCGCGACGCGCTCGCGCAGCTGAATCCCGAGGTGACGGTGAACGCGGTCGCGGTGCGCGTCGACGATGCGTGGCTCGATGCGCACGTGCCGCACGCGAGCGTCGTGCTCGACTGCACCGACAACTTCGCGACGCGGCATGCGATCAACCGCGCATGCGTCGCGCACGGCGTGCCGCTCGTGTCGGGCGCCGCGCTGCGCTTCGACGGCCAGATCAGCACGTTCGACTTCCGCGACGCGGCCGCGCCCTGCTATGCGTGCGTGTTCCCGGAAGACCAGCCGTTCGAGGAAGTCGCGTGCGCGACGATGGGCGTGTTCGCGCCGACCGTCGGGATCATCGGCGCGATGCAGGCGGCCGAGGCGCTGCGCGTGATCGGCGGCATCGGCAAGACGCTCAGCGGGCGGCTGATGATGCTCGATTCGCTGCGAATGGAATGGACGACGATGAAGATCGCGCGCCAGGCCGACTGCCCCGTGTGCGGGGGCCGGCACTGACGCGCGACGGGCATGCGCCAGAGCGCGCATGCGCGACACTACGCTACGGTTAGCGGCAGCGAAAACGGCTACGCGGCCGCATCCGCGCGCGGCTCGGCGACCGACAGCCGCTGCAGCGCCGCCTGCACTTCTTCCGGCTCGAACGCGGCCAGCACGTCGGCCGTCGGCTTCTCGAGCGCCTTCAGGTGCGCGCGCAGGATCTCCTGCTTCACGACCAGCAACTGGCTCGGATGCATCGAGAACTCGGTGAGCCCCATCCCGAGCAACAGGCGCGTGAGCGCCGGGTCGCCCGCCATCTCCCCGCACACCGACACCGACACGCCCGCGCGCTTCGCCTCGCGCAACGTGTATGCGATCAGGTGCAGCACGGCCGGATGCAGCGGGTCGTACAGGTGCGCGACCGCGTTGTCGGCGCGATCGATCGCGAGCGTGTACTGGATCAGGTCGTTCGTGCCGATCGACAGGAAATCGAAGCGCTTCAGGAACAGCGGCAGCGCGATCGCCGCGGCCGGAATCTCGATCATCGCGCCGAGGCGCACGTTCGGATCGTATGCGAGCCCCGCGTCGTCGAGCTGGCGTTTCGCCTCGCGGATCAGGTCGAGCGTCTGGTCGATCTCCTGCGCATGCGCGAGCATCGGGATCAGGATCTTCACCTGGCCGAACGCGGACGCGCGCAGGATCGCGCGCAACTGCGTGAGGAACATCTGCGGCTCGGACAGGCTCCAGCGGATCGCGCGCAGCCCGAGCGCCGGGTTCGGCGCCGTTTCGTAGCCTTCGTCGAGCGCCTCGAGCGGTTTGTCGGCGCCGACGTCGATCGTGCGGATCGTCACCGGCATGCCCTTCATCCACTCGACGGCGCGCTTGTATGCGGCGAACTGCTCCTCCTCTTCCGGCATCGCCTTCTGATGCATGAACAGGAACTCGGAGCGAAACAGACCAACGCCGACCGCGCCGGCCTCGACGGCCGCCTTCGCGTCGTCGGGCAACTCGATGTTCGCGTACAGGTCGATCTTCGTGCCGCACAAGGTTTGCGTCGGCGAAAACTTCAGGCGCTGCAGCTTGCGTTGCTCGAGCAGCTTCTCGGACTGGCGATACGAGTATTCCTCGAGGACGATCGGCGCCGGATCGACGATCACGATGCCCTGGTCGCCATCGACGATGATCAGGTCGTCCTGGCGGATCAGCGAACTCGCATGCTGGACGCCGACCGCGGCCGGAATGCCGAGGCTGCGCGCGACGATCGCCGTGTGCGACGTGCGGCCGCCGAGATCGGTGACGAACGCCTGGAACGACTGCGTCTTGAACTGCATCATGTCGGCCGGCGCGATGTCGTGCGCGACGACGATCATCTCGTTCGTGCCGTTGCGGGCCGCGCGATCGAGCGCCTGCGACGCGGACGGCGCGCCGGCGAGCGCCTTCAGCACGCGCTCGACCACCTGCTCGATGTCGGCCTTGCGCTCGCGCAGGTATTCGTCCTCGATGTCGTCGAAATGGCGTGTGAGCAGTTCGAGCTGCTCGGTCAGCGCCCATTCGACGTTGTAGCGGCGCGTGCGGATCAGGTCGATCGTTTCCTGCACGAGCATCTCGTCGCTCAGGATCATCGTGTGGACGTCGATGAATGCGCCGACTTCGCTCGGCGTGTCGTCGGTCAGGTCGGCGCGCAGCGCTTCGAGCTCGCGACGCACGACGTCGAGCGCCGTGCGGAACCGCTCGACCTCGGCGTCGGTCTGGTTGACCTCGATCAGGTAATGGGCGACGTCGAGCGCCGCCGGCGCGATCAGGTACGCTCGCCCGATCGCGATACCTCGTGAGACGGGAATGCCATGCAGCGTGAAGGACACGCGCACCTCCTCTGTACAAGTAAAGCCGCGGCACACTGCTGCGATGCGCTTATGACCCCGGTTAGCGATTATAAATTCCGCGACTCCCTGTTGACTGCATGCAGCGCAGCATTGCGCATTTCGCATCAATGCTTCCGACGAAAAAAATGCCGCGACATCCGCGGCATTCCGACTGGAAACGGCAACGATCGCGCGTCGCGATCACTGGCCTTCGCCGAACTTGTCGGCGATCAGCTTCAGCAGCGCGTCCATCGCTTCCCGCTCGTCGGGACCTTCGGTCTCGATCGTCACGGTGCTGCCGATGCCGGCCGCCAGCATCATCACGCCCATGATGCTCTTCGCATTGATCTTGCGCCCGTTGCGTGTCATCCAGACTTCCGACTGGAAGTTGCCGGCCAGTTGCGTAAGCTTGGCCGATGCGCGCGCATGGAGCCCCAATTTATTGACGATGGTGGTTTCTTGTTGAAGCATGATTCTCGGTCGGGTCGGTCGGGACCGCCGGCGGCGCGCGCAGGCGGGTCGGTCTAAAACGAAAAACGGAGACGGAGGCTCAGGGCGATTCGGTGCGCGGCTGCGGTTCGGGCGGAATCGGCGCGCACTGGCCGCAGCCGGTTTCGCTCGGCGGCGGCGGCGTGCCGGACGACACCTCGTGGACGCCCTTCGCGCCGCCGGACAGCGCCTTGTCGACCAGCTTGTCGAGCGGCACGGTGCGGTAGCAGACGGCCCGCACGAGCATCGGCAGGTTCACGCCGGCCAGCACGCGCACGTTGTCGAGCTTCGCGAGCTGGCCCGCGATGTTCGCGGGCGTCGCGCCGTACATGTCGGTCAGCACGACCACGCCGTTCTCTTCGCGCAGCCGCGCGAGTTCCGCGTGCGCGAACGCCATCACCTGGGCTGGATCGCTGTCGGCCATCACGTCGATGCAGCCGATGCGGGCGGGCACGCCGCCGTAGATGTGCGCGATGCAGTCCCGCAGCGCGGTGGCGAGCGGCGCGTGCGCGATGATCAGGATCCCGGCCATGTCAGATCGCTCCCGGCCGCCCCTGGCGGGCCGATACCCCGCGGCGGGGCAATGAGCGTAGCGAGTATGGGGAACGTTTCATGTTCAGCCTTGCAACAGTGTCGGCCCGACCGCCGGGCCTTCGGTGCGCCGATCATGGCACCGGGCAAGCGGGCATTGTAGCAGGCCGGTCAAGCTGCTCCGGCGACGGGGGACCTGCGCGGCCGCCGCCGGAGTTGCGCGGGAGGCGGCCTACGCGGCCGCACGCTCCAGCGCGTCGATGAACATCGCGGCGACGTCGAAGCCCGTCTGCTCCATGATCTCGCGGAAGCACGTCGGGCTCGTGACGTTCACCTCGGTCAGCCAGTCGCCGATCGCGTCGAGCCCGACCAGCAGCAGCCCGCGCGACGCGAGCACCGGCCCCAGCGTGTCGGCGATCTCGCGATCGCGCGGTGTGAGCGGCTGCGCGACGCCGAGCCCGCCCGCGGCCAGATTGCCGCGCACCTCGCTGCCCTGCGGAATCCGCGCGAGCGAATACGGGACGGGCTCGCCGGCGATCAGCAGGATGCGCTTGTCGCCGGCCTTGATCTCGGGAATGAACTTCTGGATCATCAGCGAGCGCGTGCCGTCATGGCCGAGCATCTCGATGATCGCGCCGAGGTTCATCCCGTCGGCCTTCACGCGGAACACGCCCATCCCGCCCATCCCGTCGAGCGGCTTCACGATCACGTCGCCATGCTCGGCGTGAAATGCACGCAAGCGCGCCGCGTCGCGCGTGACGAGCGTCGGCGCGACGAACTGCGGAAACTCGCCGATCGCCAGCTTCTCCGAATGATCGCGGATCGACTGAGGCTTGTTGAACACGCGTGCGCCCGCGCGTTCGGCAAGCTCGAGCATCCAGGTGGCCGTCACGTACTCCATGTCGAACGGCGGATCCTTGCGCATCAGCACCGCGCCGAACGACGTCAGCTGACGCGACTCGTGCGCGGCCGCCTCGTACCACGGGCGGCGATGCAGGTCGGTCGTGTCGCCGACGATCGTCACGCGCTGCACGTCCGCCTCGACGCCCGAGCCCGTCCACGCGAGCTGGTGCGGCTGGCACGCGTACACCGCATGCCCGCGCCGGGCGGCCTCCGCCATCATCGCGTAGGTCGAATCCTTGTAGATCTTGAAACGCTCGAGCGGGTCGGCGATAAAAAGAATGTCCATGCGGGTCCTGTACGTAGCGAAGGTCCGTTACACCTGGATGGCTTCGGGGTCGGTCTTTTCCAGTTCGATCGACGACGCGATCAGCGACAGCCGCGCGACCACGCCATACATGTAGAAACGGTTCGGCGGCGCGGCGCCCGGCTTGGCGCCGGCATCCGGCAGCGCGGTGTGCTCGAAGCCGAGCGGCACGTAGTGCATGCCGGGCGCGTTCAGGTTCTGGTCGCGCTCGCGGCCGCCGTGCGTGCGGTAGAAGCCGCCGACCACGTAGCGGTCGATCATGTACACGACCGGCTCGGCCACTTCGTCGCCGACGCGCTCGAACGTGTAGACGCCTTCCTGCACGATCACGTCGCGCACCGCGAGGCCGGCCTTCGATTCGGCCATCTGCGCACGCTCGGCCTTCGTCATGCGGCCGATCTCGGCCGCGTCGTGCACGGTCATCACGCCGCGGCCGGCGGTGCCCGCGTCGGCCTTCACGACGACGTACGGCTTCTCGCTGATCCCGTACTCGCGATACTTGCGCGCGATCTTCTTCAGCACGCCGTCGATCGCGTCGGCGAGCGCCTGCTCGCCTTCATGCGCCTGCCAGTCGACGCCTTCCACGTGCGCGAAATACGGATTCACCATCCACGGATCGACGCCGACCATCTTCGCGAACTTCTTCGCGACGTCGTCGTAGCAGGAAAAGTGCGTCGACTTGCGGCGCACGGCCCAGCCCGCGTGCAGCGGCGGCAGCAGATATTGCTCGTGCAGGTTTTCCAGCACGGCCGGGATGCCGGCCGACAGGTCGTTGTTCAGCAGGATCGAGCACGGATCGAAATTCTTCAGGCCGAGGCGGCGCTGCGAACGCTCGAGCGGTTCGAGCACGATCTTCTGGCCGTCGGCCAGCGTGATCGGCGTCATGTCGGTGATGCTGGGGTCGAGCGAGCCGAAGCGCACGTGCAGGCCGGCCTGGCGCATGATCGTCGCGAGCCGTGCGACGTTTTCCAGATAGAACGCGTTGCGGGTCGGCAGCTCGGGAATCACGAGCAGATTCTTCGCGTCCGGGCAGATCTTCTCGATCGCGGCCATCGCGGCCTGGACGGCGAGCGGCAGCACTTCGGACGGCAGATTGTTGAACGCGCCGGGAAACAGGTTCGCGTCGACGGGCGCCAGCTTGAAGCCGGCATTGCGCAGGTCCACCGAACAATAGAACGGCGGCGTGTGTTCCTGCCATTCGAGCCTGAACCAGCGTTCGATCGCAGGCGTCGCGTCGAGGATCTTCTGCTCGAGCTCGAGCAGCGGACCGTTCAACGCGGTAACGAGGTGGGGAACCATGAATCACTCGCGAGCGGGAGAATGAAGATTGTAGAGCAATTGCCTTGCCCATTTGGGGATTGTTCCCGGCTTCGCAAGGGTTACGAGGAAGTTTTCGGCTATTGACCCGATAGCGTGAAGGGTTATCCGCTACGGCAGTGGGTGACAGGAGAAAAAAAACCCGCCGGGTGGGCGGGTCGAAGTCGCTGCGCTCATTCGGGGCGGGCGCCGTCTGCGCGGCGGCCCGCCGTTGATTCGTGTGACTTATTCCACGTGCTCGCCGTGCAGGATCACGTCGAGACCTTCGCGCTCTTCTTCTTCGGTCACGCGCAGGCCGATCGTCAGGTCGATCAGCTTCAGCAGCACGAAGCTCAGCACGCCGCTGTAAACCAGCGTGATCAGCACGCCCTTCGCCTGCAGCAGCAGGCTGCCGTCGAAGCCGCCGATGTCCTTGACCGCGAATACGCCCGTCAGCAGTGCGCCGAGAATCCCGCCGATGCCGTGCACGCCGAACGCGTCGAGCGAATCGTCGTAGCCGAGCTTCGACTTGAGCCACGTCGCCGACCAGAAGCAGATCACGCCTGCCGCGATGCCGATCACGAGCGCACCCGGTACGCCGACGAAGCCGGCTGCCGGCGTGATCGCCACGAGACCCGCGACCGCGCCCGACACGATGCCGAGCACCGACGGCTTGCCCTTGGCGATCCACTCGGCGAACATCCAGCCGAGCGCCGCGCAGGCGGTGGCGACTTGCGTCGTCAGCATCGCGAAGCCGGCACGGCCGTCGGCCGCGACCGCGGAACCCGCGTTGAAGCCGAACCAGCCGACCCACAGCATCGAGCCGCCGATCATCGTCAGCACCAGGTTGTGCGGCGCCATCGATTCACGGCCGTAGCCGACGCGCTTGCCGAGCACGAGGCACGACACGAGGCCCGCGATACCGGCGTTGATGTGCACCACCGTGCCGCCCGCGAAGTCGAGCACGCCGTCGGCCGACAGCCAGCCGGTCGGCTCCCACACCATGTGCGCGATCGGCACATAGACGATCAGCGACCAGAGCGTCATGAACACGAGCATCGCCGAGAACTTCATCCGGTCGGCGAACGCGCCGCAGATCAGCGCCGGCGTGATGATCGCGAACGTCATCTGGTAGACGAAGTAGACCGATTCCGGAATCGTCGACGCGAGGTGGCTGACGGTCAGCGTGGTCGCCTTGTCGCCCTTGATGTAGTTCATGCCGTGCAGGAACACGCGCGACAGCCCGCCGATGAAGCCGTTGCCCGGCGTGAACGCGAGGCTGTAGCCGACCACCGTCCACAGCACCGTGATCACCGCGGTGATCGCGAAGCTCTGCATCACGGTCGCGAGCACGTTCTTCTTGCGGACCATGCCCGCGTAGAACAGCGCGAGGCCGGGGATCGTCATGAACAGCACGAGCGCGGTGGACGTCAGCATCCACGCGGTGTCGCCCGCGCTGATCTTCGACGAATCGACCGAGAACGGGGCGGTGGGCGCGGCCGGGGCGGCCGGCGCGGATGCGGCGGCGGCAGCCGATGCGTCGGCGACGCCGGAAGGCGTCGTGGCGGCGGCAGCGGATGCGTCGGTCGCAGCCGGCGCCGAAGCGGCCGGCGCGGCGGCGGCCGATGCGTCGGAAGCCGTGGCGGCGGGCGCGGAGGCAGCCGCGGCGGACGCCGCGTCGTCCGCGAGCGCGGGACCGACGCCGGCCGCGATCAGCGAGCCGGCCATCAGCAGGGACATCAGAAGTTTGCGCATCTTAGGTTTCCTCTTGTCGCTTGTCTTGTCTGTTCTGTTACAGCGCGTCCGCGCCTGTCTCCCCGGTGCGAATCCGGATCACTTGTTCGATCGGCGTGACGAAGATCTTGCCGTCGCCGATCTTGCCCGTGCGCGCGGCCCGCTCGATCGCTTCCACCGCCTGGTCGACGAGATCGTCGGACACGGCCGCCTCGATCTTCATCTTCGGCAGGAAATCGACCACGTATTCGGCGCCGCGGTACAGCTCGGTATGCCCCTTCTGGCGCCCGAACCCTTTCACCTCCGTCACCGTGATGCCGGAGACGCCAAGCGCCGACAGCGCCTCGCGCGTCTCATCGAGCTTGAACGGCTTGATGATTGCGGTAATGAGTTTCATGAAGTCCTCTCGCTGGGTTGTCCCGTCGAATAGAGTTGGAATGTTGTAACGGACTCTTCTCAGCAACTCGCATGCCATGTTGGCCCGAACACCGTCTCGAAGGGCTCCGGAACGGGGTCATATCCCGCGGTGTAAGGCGCCGAAGCCCGGCCGAATGGCCAACATCGGCCGGTTTGCTGGCGCGGCGAAAGGATCGTTGCTAGAGTGCACGCACGTCCCGGCTCGCCGGGCCATTCACCCATGCGGGCGCCGTGCCCGGAATTCGCGCCTCGCGCGCACCATTTCCGGTCATGCGTGCATCATGGGCACGTACGCAACTGAAGATGCACATTTTTTGTGCAAGGAAGGGGAATCACATGAAGCAACCCAGCGACGTTTTCAACGATCTGCAGTCGCGCGTCAGCGATTTGCTGAAAAACTCGCCGGCCAAGGACGTCGAGCGCAACGTGAAGGCCATGCTGTCGCAAGGCTTCTCGAAGCTCGACCTCGTCACGCGCGAGGAATTCGACACCCAGGCACAGGTGCTCGCCCGCACCCGCGTGCGGCTCGAGGAACTCGAAAAGCGCGTCGCGGAACTCGAGCAGAAGCTCGCCGCCCCGCAGGCCTGACGCCCCACCCGGCCGCAAGGTCCGGGCGCGGGCCGCGTCGTGCGGCCTGCGCCCGCCACCTTCCTCCGCGCTTCGTCGTTCGTCGTTCTTCGCTGCACCCTCTGCTCTTCGTAGTCCATCGCTCTTCGCAGCACCCTCCGCTCTTCGCAGTCCATCGCTCTTCGCTGTTCGTCGTTCGCAACACCTCGTTCTTTCCCCGCGCCACGCCGGCAAGCGCGCACCGATTTCTCCGATTCCCGCGGCATGCGGCCCCGAACGGCCGTCGCCGCCTGTCATGCAGGAGCCCCGCCATGTCGCTCGCCGTGGTGCGCAGTCGCGCGCCCGCTTCCGGCCGCGCGCCGGACGTCACCGTCGAAGTCCATCTCGCCAACGGGTTGCCGTCGTTCTCGATCGTCGGGCTGCCCGATCTCGAAGTCCGCGAAAGTCGCGAGCGCGTACGCGCCGCGCTGCAGAACTGCGGATTCGAATTCCCGGTGCGCCGTATCACCGTCAATCTCGCGCCGGCCGACCTGCCGAAGGAATCCGGCCGCTTCGACCTGCCGATCGCGCTCGGCATCCTCGCCGCGAACGGCCAGATCCCGGCCGACGCGCTGGCCGGCCGCGAATTCGCGGGCGAGCTGTCGCTGACCGGCGCGCTGCGGCCGATGCGCGGCGCGTTCGCGATGGCGTGCGGCGCCGCGCGGGACTGGCGGGCGGACGCATGCGGCGCGGGCCTCGCCGGCGGCGCAAGCGTGAGTGCCGGCGCACCGCGCGAGTCCGTCGCGACATCGCGTCCGCCCGAGCTGTACCTGCCGCTCGACAGCGCCGCCGAGGCCGCGCTCGTGCCGGGCGTGACCGTATTCGGTGCGCGCGACCTGCCCGCGCTGTGCGCGCACCTCGCCGATGCGCCGGACGGACGGCTCACGCCGGTCGCGGCGCCCTGTCTCGACGGCCTGCCGGCGCCGGCCGCGCCCGACCTCGCGGACGTCGTCGGCCAGCGCAGCGCGCGGCGTGCGCTGGAAGTCGCGGCCGCGGGCGGGCATCACATGCTGATGGTCGGCCCACCCGGGGCCGGCAAGTCGATGCTGGCCGCGCGCCTCGCCGGGCTGCTGCCGCCGCTGACCGATGACGAGGCGCTAACCTCGGCCGCGCTGCTGTCCGCGAGCCGGCTCGGCTTCTCGCCCGCGCAGTGGCGCCGCCGGCCGTTCCGTTCGCCGCATCACTCGTCCAGCGCCGCCGCGCTGGTCGGCGGCCGCAATCCGCCGCAGCCGGGCGAAATCACGCTCGCGCACCTCGGCGTACTGTTTCTCGACGAACCCGTTGTTTCGCTTTTGTCAAAAAGTTGCTCACCGCCGATTGCTACATAAATCAGAAGCTTGTATGGCTTCTGAACATTTTGGGGTTGAGCAACTTCATATTCTGCCGACCGCGCGCGCGTCAGCGCTTGGCCAGACCGAGAGCGTCCGCGAGCATGGCGCCGCTTTCACTTCGTTTGGTCTCAAAGCCTACAGTCCTAGACAACTCGTCGACCAGACGCATCAGACCTTTTTCAAGCCTGTCGGCGTACTGCAAGGCGTCAAGCGTCTCCCGTTCAGCCTGGAGTTCCGCTAGCTCAGCCCTTCCTTCCCGCGCCAATCGTTGAAGTTCGACAGATGGCGACGGCTCCTCCATCAGTAGCGGCATTAATGCGAACGCCCAGTCCACATAGCGGTGCAGCGTGCTTTCGGTCGTCAAGCCAGTCTCTTGCATAATCTCGACCTTCAAATGCTCGAATTTCATGCATAGCTCAAAGAAGTGCTGCGCATTGGTAACTTTATGAGCGACGATAAACCGATAGACCTTCATTGTGAAAAATCGATGACGGAACAGATGGGGATGCGCCTTTTCCTTGATTCCAGCCGCCTTCCTCAAGATATGGACTTCCAGCGTCACGGTATCCGGAGTGATGGGTTTTCCGGTTCTAATATTGACAAAAACAAACCCATGGTCACTTTTTCCCAAACATCTATCAACAATCGGCGCTCGGTAAAGCTCGACATACTCGATTAGGAAATCCAATTCCGCATGTGAAATCGGAACTTTCCGTATTTGCGGCGCCCCCCTACGTTTGACGGTCATTAGGTCGATGAAAGGTCGCTCCATTTCTTTGGCACGCATGACATCATCAACCTTTAGATTTGCTGCCTCTATTCGTCGCGGCCCGACTGCCTCTAGGAACCGGAGAATTGTTAGCCGACGCATCTTTTGCGCAGACGTACGGCTCGATGTAACCGCTGCTTGACGCAATAAATTGATGTTGTGCTCGGTGACCGGGTTTCTGCGATTCTCCGCACTTTTTTCGGGAAAACATGGGTGATGCCAATACTCGACGCGGACCTCCTGATTTCCAGACAATTTTTTTGAAAAGGTCTTTTTGTACGCTTGAATGTGTGGACCTGTTGGAGCCACGTAGTCGGCGATGTTCCGCCTCTTTCCTACAAAGTCGAGAAAGCTGAGCGTGCGTCGCCCGATTCTAAGAATTGTTGTGTTGCACTTGACTTGCTCACCATCCGACCTTTTTTCCGCAGCCAGCCCACGCATAAACAGTACGAATTGCGCGTCCGTCAGACGGTGGAAATCCAATTTGTTCGCATGGCAGTAACGCACTACCGGGCTCAACTCTGAACTGTATGTACCAAGCGTCCCGCCGCGGTCAAATAGCGAGCGGCTCTGTGCCAGCAGAAATGCCATGTAGGCGGCAATCTCCATGCACCAGCGCCCATCAGGCCATCTCGGCAGCGGCATTCCACCCACGCTAATCGTGCGAATCTGACTTCGTTCATATGAGCGAAATACTTCTGTCCCAGCAGGCGCCCGGACGAATAGCTGTTTGCGTCCCTTTCCGCGACTCATAGCTGCCTCAACTGGACCAGCCAAGTTTCAGTAGCACTACCAATTTCCACAACCGGTCGATTCGCAAGGTCAAACATTGCAAGCAGTCTTTCTTCCTCTTTATCCCATAGTTCAACCATGGCCGGACTGCGCGAGCGATTCGCGAGGCGTCTGCCAGCCTTGAGGGCTTCGTGAAACGCCGTCGTCACATGCCAGAGGTCAACCATGGCTTGAACGTGCGCGAAATTCGCTGACGTCAAATCTTCGCCCAGCCGCGCTTTAGTTCGATGTTTTGATTTGAGGCTTATCCGCGTTTCTTCTTCAACGGCCGCTAGCGCCGTCTCCCGAAGAGAATTGAGGCCCTCGAACCCTCCGTCAAGCACTGCGGCGGCTAATCGTTCGACTGTTGACCTCGAGGTTCCTGTAATGCGATGCTCCACATTCGAATACTTGGCAAGACGACTTTGCCGCTTCAACGCAGAAAGCAGATGGGTGTCACCCAGATATGCTCGAGGGTTTCCGATGATTTTTCCCAAAAACACTTCGAGCGCGACCACTGATTTCTCGTTCGGCGTACGTGGTTTGCGCTTGGCAGTCATTTCCGCCTCTCGATTCGAGCCACAATCTTGTACTGATGGCCGTCAGCCTGCGGAAGAAACACTGGCTCGACCACGAGCCCTTTTCTCATCTGTTGATTTAGATAGTCTTCAAGGGCGTCCGCATCAATAAGCGAAAACCTCCGCGTTCCGAAATGCGCTTCGGCAAGGTCACCCAACTCCTTACGGACACGCTCATGAAGTTCAACGACCTGTTGCTCCTCGGGAAGGCGTAGCTCATCGACAAGGAAATAAGCGGCAGCCTCCCGTTTCATATCCCCCGAGACTGTGTTGGTCAGGTAGTGCCACAAATGTGCGGCGTCGACTTGGCCAACGAACCAGCGAAGCGTGTTCAGATTGCCCTGTCGTGCGGCGAAGAAGAAGGTAATAATCAAGAACCGACGGAACTGATGCTCCCGCAGGTAGTGCCGACACCCATGCTCGTTTGTTGGCGTATCGAAATAATCACAGAAGACGTCTAAAGCCATGTTGAACGAAACAGGGAGAGGGACACGCAGTCCATAGTGTCCTGGCATACTAAACAACGCTCCGAAGCCGTCCGTACAATCGGCATGAACGAGCTGGGATTGAAAATCTTCCACGATTGAAACGATTTGCCCAACTATGGGTGGCACCGGCCGAGACTCTTCCTGACGTAATCCACCAGCTCCCGATTTCGCATTCCTAAAGATAATGTAAGACCGCGAGGAATCCAAACACCCAACAGTCGGCAACTTCAGGAGCTCGATTTGCCTACGTGCTGTGATTGGACCAATCACATGAGCAATCGAACCGTATAAGACATGAATGTTCTGTAACAGTCCGTGCCCCTTACGAAGGTCCTCAAAAAATTTGTTCGGGTTGGGCCTGTTGTCGCATTTTCTAAACTGCGGCCAGTTTGTTGCGTGCTGTCGCAAGCAGAACGTGGAGACTCCAAAGTTGAGTGCCCCTTCCGTCATAAATTCCCGAACATCTCTGTTGCAAACGAGCGCTTGGAGAGAGGTATTCTCCGCCTTCGCGGCTTTCATCAGGTTCGCGTAGCTCAGAAGTAAGTCTTCGCCATGTTCCATCGCGAACTCAATAGCGTGCCGTATGCCGTCCAATACTTGCCAGACCGGTGGATTCCGGTACCGGCCCGGGGTGCTCGCTTCATAGCGGCTCGCGTCTTTGTCCCGGATTGCTTCGACGGCGTCGAGAGGCACATCCACTCCAGCGCTAGCTAACGTTGACAAGCTGAAGATTGTCATTCTCCATGCTTGAACGTACTTCGAGGAGGGCCTGTCTCTTTCGATGGTACGGACGTCAACACCCGGATACTCCCGGCGGTACTTTTCCACGGGGTAGAGACAGAGCTCACCGGGTATCGCTTTTCTCCCTCTTCCGAAAATCGTATCTTTGTAGATAATCTCCGTCAATTTGGGGACATACGGCACGTACCGGTAGTCGTGAGTTCCCGCAGTTCGATACATCTTCAGCAGCCAAAGCACAGCTCTCCAGGAGGCGAGTTGAGTTCTATCCGACGTCAGAGTCCAATCTTCTTCCGGAACTGAAATGTCGCCGAACACCTCGTGTCGTTTCAATAGCTGGTCGACATCACCTTGGTTCTCATGTACCTGCTCGTCGAGCCATCGGGCGAGACGCTCTGACCAGTGATATATGACCTCTTCATCGTTCGGTCCTGCCGCACAGCGGAACAGAAGTTCATCGAAGTCACTCTCCGTCACCAAATCGAATCCATACCGGTCGAGCTTGAACCGGTCGTTCTGTAGCAGGAAGAAGTCGACGAACCGGCACGCCCGGTAAACCAACTGTTTGGTCGCGGGCTCATCCATTACTCTCCCTCTCATAGTGGCTGGGTGTGCTCGACTAGTGACTATCAATTTGAACGTCTCGAGCATTTCGGCGTGAGCTTTGTCCGTTAGACGCCCCTTTCCAAATGCTACGGACCACTCAATCGTGCGTTCATAATCGCCGAATCGCATGACCCAAGTATTCGCCGGAAAGGGACTTTTGAGCCAAGTCGCCACCTGCAGGGCTGAAGTACGCGGATGCAGCATAGACTGGAGACGTTCCAACAATCCTTCCGGCATGTTCTTAAGCATAGATTGCCTCCGGAGACACCAGTCCAGAACAGTCACGCCGCCTCGCTGCTTTGAGCATCATTCGGAAGTCGTCACGAGGTGGAGAGCTGTGCTCGATATACTCAAACAACTTCCCGGCATATTCGTCCCACATGATGGCAAGTTTTGACACCGGTTGCTGAGCACTGGCAACCGCAGTGTTGATTTGCACGGAATCCTGACCCACCCTACGCAGTAATTTGCATCGAATATTGACCCACGTAGAACACTGACCTGCTCGGCAACGGGCAGGGGAACGGAGTGAT
>NZ_CADFEH010000021.1:0-141472 GCF_902833155.1 Burkholderia sp. BCC1047
GTCCATTCCGCGCATCGCTCTCGTCTGCCCAAGATCATGAACACGATATCTCTAACGCACCGCTCGCAACGCCCGTTTACACCGTATCCAATTTCAACAGCCTGCTAGGGCCGGACGAACCGGATGAACGGCGCACGGTGTGCCGTTCGTCGGTCGCCGACGGCGCCATCGCGCCGCGGCGGCTACTTGTACCTCTCCCGCCTTTGCCGGCGCCGCGCGTGTTCCTCGCTCAGGCGGCCGCGTCCCGCAGGAAATCCTCGATCGCCATCGCGAAATACAGCGAACATTCCGGCATCGGTTAATGCCCGCCATTCGGTATCGTCACGAGCCGCGCGTTCGGATCGCATGCGACAAACGTCGCCTGCATCGCTGAAACCGCACGGGCCGACGACCGACCGTGCACGCTGCGACGCCGTTCGCCCGCAGCTTTACGCGCGGGCTGGCGCGGCAGTACATCGAGGAACTGATGCCGGCGCTGCTGCAGAGGCGCGCCGAGCACCGGGCGCGCAAGCTTGGCGGGAAGCATCGTCGAGCGAAGGGCGAGCACGCAGGTGACGCGTCATGCGGCCCGCTGCACGCTCACTGCCGATACCACCGCGCCCGTCAGTTGAACCACCGCGCCGGCGAACATCGCCACGCGCAGGCCGGCCGCGCCGCCGTGCGCGGCTGCGAACGCCGTGCCGAGCACCGCGATCCCGAGCGTCGCGCCGGTCATGCGTGCGACGTTGACGAGTGCGCTCGCGGTGCCCGAGCGCGCGGCGTCGACCGCGCCCACCGCGACGGTCATCAAAGGACCCGTCGCGCCCCCCATCCCGAGCCCCGTCAATGCGAGCCCGATCTCCGCGCCGAGCAGACTCGACGAACCGGCCGATGCGCCGATCGCGGCGAGTCCGCTCGCGATCACCGCGACGCCGCCGGCCGTCGCCGCCCGCGTGCCGACGCGTTCCGACAACCGCCCGGAGCACGGCGACACGGCGACGAACAGGAGCGCCATCGGCAGCAATGCGAGGCCTGCGCCGGTCGAATCGAGGCGGCCGGTGCTCTGCCACATCAGCGGCAGCAGGAACAGCACGCCGTACATCCCGAACGTCATGCCGGTGGTCGCCGCGATCGCGCCGCGAAACGCGCTGATCCGGAAAATGTCGAGCGGCACCAGCGCGGATTCGCCGTGGCGGCGCTCGATCGCGACGAACGCAACGAACGACGCAACCGCGATGCAACCGGCGATCGCACATGCGACCGCCGCCTCGCGAAACACGATCGCCGCATACGCGAGCGCGCCGAGCGCGAGTGCGCCCGTGACTTGCGCCGCGCCATCGAAATGGCGGCCGTGCGGATCGGACGACTCGGGCACGGCCGGGATCGCGAGCAGCATCGCGGCGATGCTCGGCGGCACGACGACGAAAAAGATGCTGCGCCAGCCGAAATGCCGGATCAGCACGCCGCCGAGCGTCGGCCCGATCGCCATCGCCACGCCGTTGCACGCGGCCCAGATGCCGAGCGCGCGGCCGCGTTCGACCGGGTCGCGCCACACGACCCGCACGATCGCGAGCGACGCCGGCAACAACAACGCCGCGCCGACGCCGGCCAGCGCGCGTGCGGCGATCAGCTTCGACACCGACGGCGCGAGTGCGCACAGCAGCGACGCGATGGTGAAGACGGCCGTGCCCGCCAGGAAGACGCGGCGGCGGCCGTACAGGTCGGCGAGCAGTCCGCCGGTCAGCAACAGCACCGCGTACGTGAGGTTGTAGCTGTCGACGACCCATTGCAATGCGCCGACGCCGGCATGGAAATAGGCGCCGATCGCGCGTGTGGCGAGATTGACGACGGCCTTATCGACCTGGGCGACGAGTACGGCGAGGCACAGCGTGAGCAGGGTCACGCCGCGGCGTTCGAGGGCATGGTCGGCGCGTTCTCCGGTATGGGCCATGGCGACGTTCCTTGGCAGGCGATCGTGCGACCTTAAGCGTGGCCTGCTGCCAGCGTGATGTCAGCAGGCGTGAGCATCAGGCAAGGGCATCGGGCGACGCAAGCGTCATGCCCGCATGCATGCGCGGGCCGGCACGTCCCGCGCCCGCGGCAGCTTGAGCAGCACGTCGGCGTTCATGTCCTACGGACTGCCGGCGAGCCGCTGACGGGTCCTGTTCGACGGGAATGTCGCATGCCGGCATCCCGCACTTCGGTTCCGCGCGCGTGACGAACAGCAGGAACGACGAGCGGGCGCCCGCATGGCCGAGCGGTAGCGCATCGCGGTCGACGCGGGTCGGCGCGCCCAATGATCGGCCCGACGAGATCGCCGGCGGCGTTCGGAATCGCGAGCACGTCAACGTCTGTGTCGATCCTCACCCGGTTGCATACCGCGTCGAACAGTTCCAGTGGCAATTGTTGTCCGCGTACTGCGGCAGGGCGTCGCGGAGCCCATCGACTTCCGCGAATACCGATGCGCACTTGCCGTCGAGCACACGGCCGGTTCTTCAGCGAATTCCTCGACGTTCTTGAGCGCGACCGGGTCGATCGAGCGCGACGACACCGTTGCGACGATTCCGCCGTGCGGTGCGACCGGCTGCATGCGCGATGCCGCGTACACCAGCGTGTCGATACCGGATCGATTGCGTCACGCATCGCCATTGGCTTAAGATCGTCGGGAGACATCCCACGACCATCCCACGCCTTCAGCGTCAATGAAAAAGAGCCTAAGCCTGCGGGTCGCCGTCATCGCGTCGGCGGTTGCCGTGTACAGCATCTACATGCACGTCCAGCAGTTGATCAGCGGCTGCATGTGGGTCAGAGGCCATCAGCGCTGCAGCTTCGAAAACAGCACGAATTTCCAGGGCTGGATGGATCTGGACCTGATGATCACCTGTTGCTGGGTCGCCGCGGCGGTGGTCGGGTGGATTTCCGTTGCGCAGGGCACGAAGAAACCGGGTTAGCAACGTCATGCAGGTGCTGCCCGAGTGAACGGGCACGAAATACCGCTCGACCGGATCGAATCCGTCAATCCGTGACAACGCGCATTCGCTGACGAGTGGAGACGGTGCGCTCGATGCATTCGCGTCCCAAACGAACGCTGATTCCGCTGCCGGCGGACGAGACCATGCTGATCTCCGGCGACAGGCGTTGCATCGCGCGCTGCGCGAGGGGAGGTTCCCGTGCAATTTCCAGCAGGATCGGTGGTCGCGCTCAGCTCGGCCGCGGCGACGATGTTCTCGATCGGCATGTTGTTTCTCGGCTACTGGGGATGGCACGAAGCATTGCCCTGGCGGTTCGGCGACTACGTCGTGATCGTGCCCGCGCTGGCCGGGTTCGCGTGCCTCGCCAGCGTGCCGTTTCTCGCGACGTCGCCGATGAAAACGCCCGACGACGAATCGCGAATGTTCGTCGCGCGACGCGTGTTTCTGTGCGGCGCGGGCGCGGTGTGGTGTGCAATCGTCGTGTCGCTGTTCGTGTGAGAACGGGGTGACCGGACGGTTGCCGGCACAACCGCGCGAACCCATCCCGAAACGTCTTACGTGAGGCCGAAACCCGCGATTTTCACGCTGTTGTTCCCGCTTTGCTTTCCCCGGTCGCGTGCACTAGATTCGAAGCGTTCGTCCGTTTCAGAGCGCGAGGTGAAGCCATGACGCCGTGGGAGATTCAGGGCACCGAAATGATCAATTGCAATTGCTCATACGGTTGCCCTTGCCAGTTCAATGCGTTGCCGACCAACGGCAACTGCGAAGCGATGGGGGCGATTTCGATCGACCGCGGCCACTACGGCGACGTGGTGCTCGACGGCGTCAGGATCGCGGTGGTGTTTCAATGGCCGGGTGCGGTTCACGAAGGGAAAGGCAAGTGCCAGCCGATCGTCGACGAGCGCGCGAGTCCGGCGCAGCGCGACGCCGTGCTGAAAATCATGACCGGTCAGGATACCGATCCATTTGCGACGATGTTCTCGGTGTATGCGTCGACGCTCGAGCACGCGTTCGATCCGATCTTCACGACGATCGATTTCGACGTCGATGTCGATGCGCGGCGCGGCCGGATTCACGTGGACGGTGTGTTCGATGCCGCTGGCGAACCGATCCGCAATCCGGTGACGGGAGACGAGCACCGTGTGCGGATCGACCTGCCGCACGGTTTCGAATACGAGCTGGCCGAGATCGGTTCGGGAACGGGGCGCTCGCAGGGCAACATCGCGCTGAATCTCGACGGAACCTATGCGCAATTCGCTCGGCTGCATCTGAACAACCACGGGCTGATCCGGCATCGCGCCGCGGCATGACGCCGGTCGATACCTGGCTCGCGCGCGAGCGCGCCGTCACGCTGCTCGGCATGGTCGCGCTCGTCGGCCTGTGCTGGTTTTATCTGTGGACCGGCGCGGGAACCGGCATGTCGGCACGGGAGATGACGACCGTCGCGCTGTTTCCGCATCGGCTGGCGGACGGCATGGGCAGCATGGATCCGTCTCTGCCGACCGTGATCGCGATGTGGTGGGTGATGATGATCGCGATGATGACGCCTGGCGCCGCGCCGCTCGTGATGCTGTACCGGCGCGTGCTGCGGCAGCACGGCAACGGAGCGGCAGGATCGGCGTTCACGTCGGTGGCGCTGCTGGCCGGCTATCTGACGACATGGCTCGCGTTCTCGATCGGCGCGGCGTTGCTTCAGGCGCTGCTGCAGCCGGCCGGGCTGATCTCCGCGATGATGCTGTGGTCGAAGAGCGCACTCCTTTCCGCCATCGTGCTGGCGCTGGCCGGGCTCTATCAATTCTCGCCGCTAAAACGCGCGTGTCTGCGGCAATGCCGGGCGCCGGCGGCGTTCCTGGTTGCGCACTGGCGTCCGGGCGTTGCCGGCAGTTTCCTGCTGGGCGCGCGGCACGGTGTGGTTTGCGTGGGCTGCTGCTGGTTGCTGATGGCGCTGCTGTTCGTTGGCGGCGTGATGAATGTCGTGTGGATCGTCGCGTTGTCGCTGTTCGTGTTCGTGGAAAAGGTCGTGCCCGGCGGCGATCGTATCGGCCGCGTGCTGGGTGTCGTGCTGATTGCGTGGGCCGGGGTGACGTTGATCGTGTGATGCGCGGCACCGGCTGGCGGCAGAAACACGCCGGGTGCGACGGGAGACGCTCGATGAAGATCCGCTTTCTCACTGTCGCCATGTCGTTTGCGATGGCGGTCATTGCGATGCCGGCGCTCGCGGGCGGCGACATGTCGGGCATGAATTCAGGCGATGCGAGCATGTCGGCGCACGATTCGAAAATGACCGATGCCGAAGTCAAGGAAATCGATGCCGGGCGCAGGCGCGTGACGCTGAAGCATGGCGCGCTCGACAACATCGGGATGCCGCCGATGACGATGGCCTTCAAGGCCGGCGACGCGGCGATGATCCCGTCGCTGCATGTGGGCGACAAGGTCCGGGTTCGGGTGGAAAACGTCAACGGCACACTGACGATCGTGAAGCTGGTGAAGCGGCCGTGACGACGATCCGGCGTGCGCACGGGTGGGCGCCGTCGGTTTTTCTCTTCCTGTGCTACGTAACGCAGGGCCGGTGTTACGTCAGTGTTATCGGAATGCCTGCCCGGGCTGAGCCGGGTGGCACGATCCGCATCCGATGCGCGCTTCCCCGCGGTGCGGCCTGGACGTCCATGGCAAGCCGATTGTGAAACTGTGAAGGAGACCGATGGAAATGGCACGGTAGATGCTTGGTCGAGTGATCGCGCTGAATAGCGAACGGGGGCTTCCATGCAAGATCACTTCATCAAGGCGAATGTTGCACTCGCCGCCGTTGCCGCTGCGTGTGCACTCGCGGCGTGCGGCGGTGGTGACGTTACGGCACCGACGCCGGCAGGTAACACCATCGGGACGAGTACGAGCGGGACTAGCGGGACTAGCGGGACTAGCGGGACTAGCGGGACTAGCGGGACTAGCGGGACTAGCGGGACTAGCGGGACTAGCGGAACCAGCGGCATCGGCGGAACGAGCGGAACCAGCGGCACACCCGGCACGAACGGCATCGTCAGTTCCGCCGGCGCAGTCGTGCTGGCCGCAGGGTCGACGCTCGGCGACGTGACGTTGCCCGGCGTCGGCAAGGCCGCGACGGCCGGGCCGGCCGACACGGTCACCGGCGTCGGCACGATCATCCGCGATACGACGAATGCCGTGAGCAACGGTATCGGCCAGATCGGCTTCACGCCGAACCCGGTCGGCGGGACGGTCGCGGGCCTCGGCACCCTCGTCGGCTCGACCGGCAACCCGGTCAACGGCCTCAGCGAAACGGTGAAGGCGCTCGGCGCCGGCCCGCTGTCGCCGCTCGCGCCGATCGCGACGCCCGTCGGCGGCCTGAAGTCGGGCGGCGCCATGCTCGGCTCGGCGCTGTCGTCGGGCCCGGTCCAGCAGGCGACGCAAGCGATCAGCACCGCGATCACGCCGGCCGTGACGACGGCGGGCCAACTCACGCAGCAGGTCGGCACCGCAACCGGCCTCGGGCAGCCGGTCGCGGGCCTGCTCGGACAGGTCGGCGGGGCGATCACGTCGGCCGGATGGCAGGTGACGTCCACGTCGCCTCAGCCGATCGTCGGCGCTGCCGGCAGTCTCGTCCGGGCGGTCGGCAACACGGTGACCAATGCGGGCGGCCTCGTGAACCCGAGCGGCGCGAATGGCGCGGCGCCGATTGCCGGTCTGGTGACGAGCGTGGTCGGCGGCATCCCGGCGACCGTGCACAACGGCTCCGCGACCGGTACGAGCGGCGGCGGCTCGCCGCTGGGCGGTCTCTCCAATCCGCTCGCGCCAGTGACGTCGCTGGTGGGCGGCCTGCTCGGCGGCGTGGCCGGAAAATAGCCGGCCCGTACCGCGTCATACGGGAACCCGGCCGAACGACCAGGGAAGGACCGCCATCGGCGCTCACGGGTCCCGCCCGGGACCATCGGACAATCCCGAAACCGTGGCCCGCTACCTGCGCGTGTCGCCGGGCTTCGACGCCGGCCGCGCGAGCCGCGCGCCGGCAGCGGCGTCGACATCACGATCGACGTGCGCGTTTCGCCGTACAGGTTGATGCGTTCGATCAGCTGTTCGAGATGGGCCATGCTGACGGCGACCAACCGCATCACGTACGAATCCGCGCCCGTCACGTGATGGCATTCGACGACTTCGGGAATCGTCTCCAGCAGCTTGAGGAACTTCGCTTTCGCCGGTTGCTGCACCGTGATGCCGATCAGCGCGCTCACCGGATAGCCGGCCGCGGACGGATTGATCCGCGCGGTGTAGCCTTCGACCACGCCGGCTGCTTCGAGCCGCTTCACGCGTTCCGTCACCGCCGGCACCGACAGGTGGACCTGGCGCGCGAGCTCCGTATAGCTGAGGCGTCCGTTGTCCTGCAACAGCGCCAGTATCTTCCAGTCCAAATCGTCCATCGCGGCGGGAGTTTTTAAGGTAGAGCCGCCATTTTTCCTTAAAAACCGCATTCAGCGGGGCGCGGACTTTCCCTACGATGCCAGTTCGAGCCATGGGATGTGGGAAAGGAGCAGGCGATGTTGTTCATCAAATCCGTCGTGATGGGGCTGTCGATCGCGGTGCCGGTCGGCCCGATCGGCATGCTGTGCATTCAGCGCAGCCTGAGCCGCGGCTTCCGGGCCGGATTCGCGACCGGCATCGGCGCCGCGTGCGCCGATGCAATTTACGGGCTGCTCGGCGCGCTGGGCGTCGCGGGCATCGTCACCGCGTTCCCGATGCTGACCGTCGGCCTGAAGATCGGCGGCGGCGCGTTTCTCGTGTGGCTCGCATGGACCATCGCGCGCCAGCCGCCGGCCGCCCCGGTGGGGCAGCGCGAGTTGCCGCGTACGACCGTTCTGCGCGATTTCCTGACGACGTTCGGACTCACGCTGTCGAACCCGATGACGATCGTGTCGTTCGTCGGGATCTTCGCGGCGCTCGGCCCGTTGCCGGGGGCGCGGGAAGGCGCGATGTGGGCGACCGTCGCGTGGATGGTGGCCGGGGTGTTCGTCGGCTCGGCCACGTGGTGGCTGTGCCTGAGCAGCGCGACCGCCGCGCTGCGCGCGAAGCTGTCGTTCGCGTTCATGCACGGGCTGTCGCGCATGTCGGCAGCGGTCGTCGCGGTATTCGGCGCGATCCAGCTGGTCGCGGGCGTACGTGGCTTGATCTAGGCGCGCGGCGCAGCGCGGGTCGAGCGGATCGCGTCGACCGTCGTCCGGATATGGGCGAGCAGCTCGAGCATCACTGTTTTCCGGAAGTACTGGTTGATTCGCATGCTGACGACGATATCGGACGGCAGCGCCTCGATCGCGTGCTGAACCGACAGCAGATCGTCGACGAGTCGTGTCACCGCATCGGGTTGCCATGTGTCGAGCGCAACGGCGATGTCGTCCGGCCAGAGGCCGAACGCATCGATGCCGCAGCATCCGGCGACACAGTGGATCTCCAGCGCGTCGATCAACGGCATGACGACCGCCAGATGCGGATCGACGTCGATCGCCTGCGCGTGGCCGCCGGCAAGATCGCCGCAGGCGATCCAGCGATCCGGGCCGATGCCGATGTCGTTCTTGTGTGCGTTGCCGTTCATTTTCGGCTCAATTCGATGCGTGCAAATGCAAGTGCGCATGCACGAAGCGCGCGATTTCCTGGCTCAGCTCGATATCCTCCGGCGCGCCCATGAACCCGCCGTGCGGCATCCCTTCGAATATGTGCAGTTCGGTCGGCACCTGTGCGCGGCGCAACGCGCGATGCAGCCGCACGGCGTTCGACAGGAACAGGTCGCGCGTGCCGCTCTGGATGAAGGTCGGCGGGAAGCCGGCCGCGAAATCGCCGAACAGCGGCGACAGATACGGATGCGCGAGATCGGCGCCGTTCGCGTAGAGCAGGTTGTTCGCCATCAGCGGCGCCGGCAGCACGACATCGACGAGCCGGTTGGTTTCGAAGCTGTCGCCGGATTCGGTCAGGTCGGCTTCCGGCGACAGCAGCACCAGCGCGGCCGGCAGCGGCAGGCCCTCGTCGCGGGCGCGCAGCACCATCGCGGCCGCGAGATTGCCGCCGGCCGAACGGCCGCCGATGACGACGTTTTCCGGTGCGTAGCGCTGGAGCACATAGGCATAGGCCGCGATGCAGTCGTCGAGCGCGGCCGGATACGGATGCTCGGGCGGCATCCGGTAGTCGACGCCGTAGCATCGAATGCCGAGCCGGTCGGCCTGCATTTGCGCGCCGGCACGGCACGCGGCGCCGCCGCCGACGATCAGCGCACCGCCGTGCAGGTCGATGATTGCGCATGCGCCGGACGGCGCCGCTTCGGGTGTCGCGACGTGCACGTCCGCAGCGCCGACCCGGATCGTCTCGACGCCCGAACGCAACGAGCCGGCGAACTGCGCGACAGCGGTCGCGTAATGCGCGTCGGCGCTGGCCTTCACGCGCATCCATGCGTCGATGTCGTCGACGGCCGGCATCGCGTGCAGCGCGTTCAGCGGCACGCCGTCGTCGCCGGTCAGGCGTTGCAGCGCTGCGCGCGCTTCATCGCTGATCGAGGTCGGGAAGGGAACGACACGGCTCGGCAGCACGACGCCGTCGGGTTTGTCTTTCATCGCTTGGGTTCCGTTCGGGGCGTCATGCGGGCGAAGGCCAGTGGCGCAGCATCGCGTCGAGCGCATCGAGGCTGCGCGACCACGACGCGTCGGCATCCGGTGCGCTGTGCGAGAAGCCGCCGGCGCTTTCGAGCGTCACGTAGCCCATGAAGAAGCCGCCGAGCAGGCGGATCGCATGCGCGTGCTCGGCATCCGGCAGGTCGTAGCTGCGCAGCACCGCCGACGTCATCCTGACGAGTTGCCCGCCCGCGCTCGCGGCGGCGCGCTCGGCGCTCACCGGATGGCGCGCGGCGGCGAAGCGGCCCGGATGCGCCCGTGCGTAGTCGCGATAGACGTTCGCGAGCGCGGCGAGCGCGTCCTTGCCGGTGCGGCCGGCCAGCGCGTCGGCGGCGCGATCGGCCAGCTCCTGCAGCGCGAACAGCGCGATGCGGCTCTTGAGATCGTCGAAGCTCGGGATATGGGAATACAGGCTCGCCAGCTTCACGTCGAAATGCCGCGCGAGCGCCGCGCCGGTCAGCTGCTCGAAACCGGCTTCATCGGCGAGTTGCGCGCCGGCTTCGACGAGTTTGTCCACGGTAAGGCCGGCACGCGCCATGACGAATGCTACGAAGATTAGTCAAAAACCTAATTCTATTAGCTTTCGTCGTGATGTCAATTTCATGCGCGTGCCGGCGTGGCGCGTTGTGCCGATGCGGGGGGCCGTCAGAACGTATAACTGACCTTGCCGAACGCGGTACGCCCGAGCGTGTTGTAACCGTACGCGGTCATGTACTGCCGGTCGAACAGGTTCGACAGCGATGCCGACACCGTCAGGTGCGAATTGATCCGGTACGACGCGCGCAGGCTCACCGTCAGGTACGACGCCAGATACTGCCGGTTGGCCGGATCGTCGAACGTCGAGCCGCCGTACAGCAGCGACGCGCCCGTGCTCAGCGCGTGCAGCTTCAGTTCGTCCCACGTGTGATCGACGTTCAGGCTGACCGTTTGCCGCGGCCGGCGGCTCAGCCACGTCCGGTTCGTTTCGTCCTGCGGATTCAGGATGCCGACCGCGACGCTGATCGGCGTCGAGCGGCCGATCGTGCCCTTGTACGACAGGTCGATGCCGCGAATATGCGAACGGCCGATGTTCATCGGCGAGAACGTCGCCGGGTTGTATGCGATCAGGTTGTTGACGCGCGTGTCGTAGATCGCCGCGGTGAACGTCCCATACGCCGTATTCGCGTCGAGCGCGGCCTCGACCGACGTGCTGCGTTCCGGGCTGAGGTTCGGGTTGCCGTAGCCGGGGTAGTACAGGTCGTTGAACGTCGGCAGGCGGAACGCGTTGCCGTACGACATGCGCGCCGTGTAGACCGGCGTGATCGCCCACGACAGTGCGGCGTTGCCGGTGTTCACCGCCTGCCCGGCGATGATCTCGTGACGGCCGGCGACGAACATCGTCACGCTGCCGAGCGTCGCCGACTGGTGCAACGAGAACGCGGAATCGTTGCGCGTCGGCACGCCGCCGGGAATGTCGACCGGCAGGAACGCCTGTTCGCGCGTGAAGTCGTACGCGAGCTTCGATTCCCCCGACAGCGGCAGGCCGAACAGGTGCAATCCGTGCTCCTGATGCGTCAGCGACGTCGACGTGCTGATCCGCTGCGAATTGATCTGGTCGGTCGCGAGGGCCGGGTTGTCCGCGTAGATGAACTGGCGGTCGTTCGCATAGCCGAACGACTGGTCGAACTGCGTATCGGGCGTGATGTCGAGATGGAACGCAACGCCCGTCGTCAACTGGTGGTCGAGCTCGCGATTCGCGTAGCCGCTGTTGTCGTAGGACAGATCGGAGCGGTGATACAGCGCGAACGTCGAGATCGACCAGTTGTCGCGCGCATAGCCGAGCCGCGCGTCGAGATCCTGCGCGTGATACGGATTGCGGCCGTCTTCGTGGCCGTAGAAGAACGGCCGCGTCGCATCGATGCCGGCCGTGTTGTAGTCGTGCAGCCCGAGCGAATAGGTGAGGCCGCCGAGCGCGGCCAGTGGCCCGGTCGACGGCACCGTGCCCGACGTGCGGAACTGCGTGTCGAATGTCTTGTTCGAGCCGCCGCCGACCGACACGGTGGTCCGGTTCGGCTGGTTGGCGGCGCGGCGCGTGAAGAGTTGCACGACGCCGCCCATCGCGTTGTTGCCGAACGACGCGGCGGCCGGGCCGGAGATCACCTCGACGCGCTCGAACGCTTCGGTCGGCAGGTCGGCCCACGGCGCGATGCCGGTGGTCGGCGAGCCGATCCGGATGCCGTCGATGAACACGGCGACCTGGCTCGCCGACGAGCCGCGGATGCTGACCGACGCGGACGAGCCGGGCCCGCCGTTCTGCGCGACGGTCACGCCCGGCAGCGTCGCGAGCGCCTGCGTGATGCTCGGGTCGGCGGGCGACAGCCGGTCGAGGTCCTCGCGCGTGAGCACCTGGGTCGACGCATAGCGCCGGTCGAACGATTCGGGCAGGTGCCGCGTGTCGGTCACGCTGATCGTCGGCAGGTCCGCGCCGGGCGCGGGCGCGGCGGGCTGCGCGAGCGCCGTGTCGCCGGCCGCGTGGGCGAGCGGGGAAAGCAGCGCGGTGGCGGCGGACGTGGCGAGCAGGTGACGAATGTTCATGAGGCGGCGGGATGAGGCGTGTGACGTGTACGGCGATCGCGGGCGGAGGGCGGGCAGGTGGCGCATGCCGACGGCGCGTCGGTGCGACGCTTCCGGTCGGGAAGCGGATTCGGGAACGATGGACATCTGACGGATCCTGAGGTCGGGTCGTCCATGCAACGGGCGACCGCCGGGGGCGGTGCCGCGCGCATCGGGACACCCCGCCCGGTGCGGCTGCGTGGACCTCGGGTCGATGGCAGGTCTCCTGGCTCGCGGGTCGTCATCCGTGCAGGCCTTCCCGGTTTCCCAGTGGCATGCGGTGGCACGGATTCGCCGCTCACAGTTGCGGGGGCAGCCGCAGATTCGGGGCGTTGCCCCTGCTGCGTTCCCTTTTGATCCCATCCCTGGGAACCATCAGCGCGCAAGGGTAATGGCGTGCGGTCAGGGACGTCAATCGTCCGGCCGCGCGCGGGTGCGAAAAAACGTCATTGCCCGGCGGCGGCTTTCCGAATCCTTTCGTTCGAGGGGCGCGGGTCGTGTTTCAGGTCTGAAGAAACAGCCGGGTTCGAACGCGTGCGGTCGCGCCGGAACCGTCGGCCGTCGTTCCGTCGCTCCGACGGCCGACGGCCGGCGCGTGTCGTTATCGATGCGTGCCGCGACGCTCAGGCCGGTGCCGACACCAGCGCGCAGAAGTTCTCGAGATCGACGTTGCCGCCGCTGATCACCACGCCGACGCGCTTGCCCTGCAGCGCATCCTTCATCCGGCGCACGGCGGCGAACGACAGGCAGCCGGTCGGCTCGACGACGAGCTTCATACGCGTGGCGAAGAAGCGCATGCAGTCGACGAGTTCCGCGTCCGTCGCGGTGAGGATGTCGTCGACGTCGCGACGCAGGATCGGGAACGTGAGGTTGCCGAGGTGCTGCGTCTGCGCACCGTCGGCGATCGTGCGCGGGGTGTCGATGTGCACGATCGTGCCGGACCGGAACGATTGCTGCGCATCGTTGCCGGCTTCGGGCTCGACGCCGTACAGCTTTGCATGCGGCGACAGCGCACGGGTGGCGAGCGCGGTGCCCGACAGCAGCCCGCCGCCGCCGAGCGGCGTGAACACCGCGTCGAGCGGACCGACTTCGTCGAACAGTTCCTTGGCCGCGGTGCCCTGGCCGGCGATCACGTCCGGGTGATCGTAGGGCGGCACCAGCGTGAGCCCGTGCTTCTCGGCGAGATCGCGCCCGATCTGCTCGCGATCCTCGGTGTAGCGATCGTAGGTCACGACGTTGCCGCCGTAGCCGCGCGTCGCGGCCATCTTCGCGGCCGGCGCGTCCTGCGGCATCACGATCGTCGCGGGAATGCCGAGCATGCGCGCCGACAGCGCGATCGCCTGCGCATGGTTGCCCGACGAGAACGCGACGACGCCGTGGCGCCGCTGTTCCGCGTTGAAGCGCGACAGCGCGTTGAACGCGCCGCGGAACTTGAAGGCGCCCATGCGCTGCAGGTTCTCGCACTTGAAGAACACCTGCGCGCCGAGCGCGTCGTCGATCGTCCGCGACGTCATCACCGGCGTGCGGTGCGCGTGGCCTTCGAGCCGGGTCGCGGCGGCGGCGACGTCGTCGTACGTGGGGAGAGCGGGAGAGTTCATGGTTGCTGGAGGATTGAAAAGTCAGTCGACTGGAATGCGGGGGCGCACCGGGTCACTTCGCGTCGTTGTAGACGGTGGCGCGAGACACGCCGAGATGCTGCGACACGATCTCCATCGCGCGGCGCACCTCGAGGAAGCCGTCGGCCTTCAGCGTCTGCATCAGCTCGCGGCGCTGGTCGGTCTTCAACTCGCGCGGCGTCGTCGCAAGGCGCGTCGCGAAGGCGTCGATGCGCTGCCGGATCGCGTCCGCGCCGGCCGGGTCGAGCGTGTCGACGACGGCTTCGCCGTCCGTGCGGCAGAACTGGTTCAGCATGCCCTGGAAGCCGCGGAACAGCGTGACGTCGGCATTCAGGCACAGCGCGGCCACATAGCGCCCGGTCGAATCCTTGATGCCGATCGACGTGCTTTTCGCGGTACGGCCGTCGGCGAAGCGGTTCGGGTAGTTCGCGAGCACCTGCGGGAAATCGTCGTCGGCGATGCGCGCGAGGCCGAGTTCGGTCGCGGGATCGCCGACCGCGCGTCCGGACAGGTTGTTGTGGATCGCGAGGATCGCGTGCTCCGGCGTGCGCAGGTCGTGCACGACGACCTCGGTGAACGGCGCGAACATCTCGCCGAGTCCTTCGGCGATGCGCTGCACCTGTTCGATCAGCGATGCCTGCTCCGACAGCAGCGGTTTGCGGGTTGTACTCATGCGTGATCCTGGTGTGTCGGGGTGTCCGTCGTTTCCGGCCGCGTGATGTCGGCCAGCAGCGGGCGCGCGATCCGGACGTAGTCGGTCGCGTCGAGCACGACCGAGCGATCGAGGCGGCCCGCGTTGAACGCGATCTCGGCGTTGCGCTCGACCAGCGCGGGATCGACGACGAGCGCCACGTTCGTATCGAACACGAACGGCGGTACGGCGCCCATCACGCAGCGCGTGACGGCGGCCGCGACGTCGGGCGACGCGAGCGTCGCCTTGCGCCGGCCGACCGCATCGGCGACCTTGCGAAAGTCGATTTTCAGGTGGCCGGGAATCACCGCGAGCGCGGCGACGTCGCCGCCATCCTTGAACGTACAGAGCATCGCCTTCGCGCCCTGTTCGGGGCGAGTGCCGCGCAGCGCGGCGATCGCGTCGGATTTGCCTTCCGCCGGATGCTCGAGCACGCGAAAACGCGCGCCGGATGTCGTCAGCAGTTCGCAAAGCGTGTCGAAAACGGGAGAGTCGTTCATGTCGCTCCAGGCGGGCCACGCGTCGACGCGCGTGAATCAAATAATCGTCCAAGTATAGACGTTTTGTCATTGATATGACAAAGGGCGGCGGACGTCGTGGCGCCAGTGTGCGCGAAGCGCGCCGATTCTTCAGCAGCCGAAAGGGCTTTTCATATTGCGGAATGCGGGCCGAATTCCTGCCGCCGCGCTTTACCGCCGCTTGAAACCGTGTTTTGCATCGCAAAAACGACCGGCTATCTCATTGAAAAACAAGAGAAATTTATATCTTATGTCTTATATAAGACTTGGCCGAAAACGCGCGGGACAGGATTACTATTGAGTCCATGCAGTTCGCTTCGTCACACGCGGCGGGCACGCTGAACCCTTTACTCAAATGCGCTTCGTTCCCAGGAGATAGACATGTCCCAATATCAAGACGACATCAAGGCAGTGGCTGGCTTGAAGGAAAACCACGGCAGCGCGTGGAATGCCATCAGCCCCGAGTATGCGGCCCGCATGCGCGCCCAGAACAAGTTCAAGACCGGCCTGGACATCGCGAAGTACACCGCGAAGATCATGCGCGCCGACATGGCCGCGTACGATGCCGATCCGTCCAAGTACACGCAGTCGCTGGGTTGCTGGCACGGCTTCATCGGCCAGCAGAAGATGATCTCCATCAAGAAGCACTTCAACAGCACCGAACGCCGCTACCTGTACCTGTCGGGCTGGATGGTCGCCGCGCTGCGCTCGGAGTTCGGCCCGCTGCCTGACCAGTCGATGCACGAAAAGACCTCGGTCAGCGCGCTGATCCGCGAGCTTTACACGTTCCTGCGCCAGGCCGACGCCCGCGAGCTGGGCGGCCTGTTCCGCGAGCTGGATGCCGCGAAGGACGCGACTGCGAAGGCCGCGATCCAGCAAAAGATCGACAACCACGTCACGCACGTCGTGCCGATCATCGCCGACATCGACGCCGGCTTCGGCAACGCGGAAGCGACCTACCTGCTGGCCAAGCAGTTCATCGAGGCGGGCGCGTGCTGCATCCAGATCGAAAACCAGGTGTCGGACGAGAAGCAGTGCGGCCACCAGGACGGCAAGGTCACGGTGCCGCACGAGGATTTCCTCGCGAAGATCCGCGCGATCCGTTACGCGTTCCTGGAACTGGGCGTGGACGACGGCATCATCGTCGCGCGGACCGATTCCCTGGGCGCGGGCCTGACCAAGCAGATCGCCGTGACGAACACGCCGGGCGACCTGGGCGATCAATACAACGCATTCCTCGATTGCGAAGAACTGTCGGCGGACCAGCTGGGCAACGGTGACGTCGTCATCAAGCGTGACGGCAAGCTGCTGCGTCCGAAGCGCCTGCCGAGCAACCTGTTCCAGTTCCGCGCCGGCACGGGCGAGGCGCGTTGCGTGCTCGACTGCATCACGTCGCTGCAGAACGGCGCCGACCTGCTGTGGATCGAAACCGAAAAACCGCATATCGCGCAGATCGGCGGCATGGTCAGCGAGATCCGCAAGGTGATCCCGAACGCGAAGCTGGTGTACAACAACAGCCCGTCGTTCAACTGGACGCTGAACTTCCGCCAGCAGGCCTACGATGCGATGAAGGCCGAGGGCAAGGACGTGTCGGCTTACGACCGTGCGCAGTTGATGAGCGTCGAATACGACGAAACCGAACTGGCCAAGCTCGCCGACGAGAAGATCCGCACGTTCCAGGCCGATGCATCGCGTGAAGCAGGCATCTTCCACCACCTGATCACGCTGCCGACGTACCACACGGCTGCGCTGTCGACCGACAACCTGGCCAAGGAATACTTCGGCGACCAGGGCATGCTCGGCTACGTGGCGGGCGTGCAGCGCAAGGAAATCCGTCAGGGCATCGCGTGCGTGAAGCACCAGAACATGTCGGGTTCGGACATCGGCGACGATCACAAGGAATACTTCAGCGGCGAAGCGGCGCTGAAGGCAGCGGGCAAGGACAACACGATGAACCAGTTCTGATCATCGTCAGATCCGCAGCACGACGCCAGCTCCTCGGGGCTGGCGTTTTTTTATCTGCGCGATCGCCGTGCGTTACCCGTACATGGCCTTTACGACGTACTGCGTACTGGCTCGTCGACACCACGTCGATCGGGGCGAAATCGATGAAACGCCCGCGGCGGTTCATCATCTCGGCGCACGTTGCGCTGGAATTTCTCGTCATTGCGAACGCTGTCGAACAGTGTGTGCACGTATTACCCCGGATTGCCGCGCGCACCGTTTTAAGCAGGGGCGTGCATCGGGTAGTCGAACGGGATGTTTGTGTACACAACCTAATTCAGGGTTTGCCTGAGTAGCGAAAACGCTAACTCGCACGGCGCGGGTTCGCGTGGTTCGTGCGCACGGCCGGCAGGTTGAAATTGCCGTCCGTGCGAAACCCTTGCGGGGCGGTCGTCGCGCTCGTTTCGTCCCCAAAGCGCGCGCGACGACGCCGTAAAAAGCGCCTGTCTGCAACGCGCATGCCGGCACGTCGTCACAATTGTTTCTTGTTGCAACGCAACGCCTCGTCAATAACGGCGATGGTATGCTGGCCGGCATGGAGTTGTATGGCAGGTTGCTTGCATGGCGAAACTCGTGTTCGCACTTTCTAACGAGACTTCATCTTCTCTCGCCCGCATCGCGGCATCGACGCGCGCTCCGCTCGCGCGTCCCGTCCTGCGCGCCGCATCTTCCTGCGCTCCGCACGCATTCCCCATCTCGCGGGCTCGCCCCGCATCCCCCATCCCCGCCCAATAATCTGGAGACATCCTCATGTCGCAAAACACTTTGGCCGAAGCGACACACGGCCCGCTGATCGCTCCGCCGGCCTTCGTCAAACATCGCAAGCTGATCGACTGGGTCTCGCGCATCGCGGCGCTCACGGAGCCCGAGCGTGTCGTGTGGTGTGACGGATCGCAGGAAGAATACGACGCGCTGTGCCAGGCGATGGTCGACCAGGGCACGCTCACGCGCCTGAACCCGGCGAAGCGCCCGAACTCGTATCTCGCGCAATCCGATCCGTCGGACGTCGCGCGCGTCGAGGATCGCACGTTCATCTGCGCGGCGTCGCGCGACGACGTCGGCCCGACCAACAACTGGATCGAGCCGGCCGAAATGCGCGAGACGCTCAACGGGCTGTTCCGCGGCGCGATGCGCGGCCGCACGCTGTACGTCGTGCCGTTCTCGATGGGCCCGCTCGGCTCGCCGATCGCGCACGTCGGCGTCGAGTTGTCCGACAGCCCGTACGTCGCGGTGAACATGCGGATCATGACGCGCATGGGGCGCGACGTGTACGACGTGCTCGGCGAGGACGGCGATTTCGTGCCGTGCGTGCACAGCGTCGGTCATCCGCTCGAAGCCGGCCAGCAGGACGTGCCGTGGCCGTGCAATCCGGTCAAGTACATCGTGCACTTTCCGGAAACGCGCGAGATCTGGAGCTTCGGCTCGGGCTACGGCGGCAACGCGCTGCTCGGCAAGAAGTGTTTCGCACTGCGCATCGCGTCGACGATGGGGCGCGATCAGGGCTGGCTCGCGGAACACATGCTGATCCTCGGCGTGACGTCGCCGGCCGGCAAGAAGTATCACGTCGCGGCCGCGTTCCCGTCCGCGTGCGGCAAGACCAACTTCGCGATGCTGATCCCGCCGCAGGGCTTCGACGGCTGGCAGGTCACGACGATCGGCGACGACATCGCGTGGCTGAAGCCGGGCCGCGACGGCCGCCTGTATGCGATCAATCCGGAAGCCGGTTTCTTCGGCGTGGCGCCGGGCACGGGCGTGAAGACCAACCCGAACGCGATCGCCACGCTGAAGGAAAACGTGATCTTCACGAACGTCGCGCTGACGGAAGACGGCGACGTGTGGTGGGAAGGGCTGACCGACACGCCGCCCGCGAAGTTGACCGACTGGCAGGGCAATCCGTGGACGCCCGAGATTGGCAAGGAAACCGGCCGCAAGGCCGCGCATCCGAACTCGCGCTTCACCGCGCCGGCCGCGCAGTGCCCGTCGATCGACGACGACTGGGAAAACCCGGCCGGCGTGCCGATCGACGCGTTCATCTTCGGCGGCCGCCGCTCGACGACCGTGCCGCTCGTGACCGAAGCGCGCGACTGGGTCGAAGGCGTGTACATGGCCGCGACGATGGGCTCCGAGACGACCGCGGCCGCCGTCGGCCAGCAGGGCGTCGTGCGCCGCGATCCGTTCGCGATGCTGCCGTTCTGCGGCTACAACGTCAGCGATTATTTCGCGCACTGGCTCACACTCGGCAAGCAGCTCGAAGCCGCCGGCGCGAAGCTGCCGAAGATCTATTGCGTGAACTGGTTCCGCAAGGATGCGAACGGCAAGTTCGTGTGGCCGGGCTTCGGCGAGAACATGCGCGTGCTGAAGTGGATGCTCGATCGTCTCGAAGGCACGGGCGGTGGCGGCGAGCATGCGTTCGGCGTGTCGCCCGCGTATGAAGATCTGCACTGGGACGGCCTCGATTTCACGCGCGATCAGTTCGATGCGGTGACGTCGATGAACGTCGACGAATGGCGCGAGGAACTGAAGCTGCACGCGGCGCTGTTCGATACGTTGAAGCTGCGCTTGCCGGCTGAAATGACCGAGACGATGAAGAAGATCGAGCGGCGTATCGGCGGCTGACGAGCGGCATCGACGTCACCACCTGAAAGCGGCATGAACGCCCCGGGCCATCCATCGCATGGCCCGGGGCGTTGTCATTTCCGGCGCTCGGCCGGGTGTCAGCCGAGATCGAGCGCGTTCGTCAAATCGCCCGGCGGCGTCGCGCCGCGCGCGGCGAACGCGTTGTTGCGCAGGACCACGCCGTCGAGCGGCGCGAGGCCGTGCACGCGGCTGATGAAGCGCAGGATCGAGTTCGTGTCGTACAGCGTGTGATCGACGAAGCCCTTTTTCGCGAACGGCGAGATCACGAGCGCGGGAATCCGCGAACCGGGGCCCCAGCGATCGCCGACCGGCGGCGCGACGTGATCCCACCAGCCGCCGTTCTCGTCGTGCGTCATCACGATCACGGTGTTTTCCCATTGCGGGCCGCGCCGGATATGGTCGATCACGGTCGCGATGTGGCGGTCGCCCGATTCGATGTCCGCATAGCCCGCATGCATGTTCAGGTTGCCTTGCGGCTTGTAGAACGTGACGGCCGGCAGGCGGCCCGCGTCGATGTCGGCGATGAAGTGGTTGGTCGACGGCTCGTCGCCGAGCCCCGCGTCGCGCAGATGCTTGCGGCGCGCTTCGGTGCCCGGCGCGTAGTTCACGAAGTAGTTGAACGGCTGGTGGTGGTACTGGAAGTCGGGCACCATGCCCGTGTCGCGATGCTCGAGCGCATACTGCCATGCGCCGCTGTACCACGCCCAGTCGACGTTCTTTTCCGACAGGCGGTCGCCGATCGTCGCGTAGCCCTGCGGCGGCATCACGCGATGGTCGGCCGGATCCGCATACGCGGCGTTGCCCGGATCGGGCGGCGGCACGTAGCTCGGCTGGTACGGCGGCGCCATCGTGTTCACACCGTAGCCGTCCGGCGTCAGCGGGCCGTCGACCGCGAATTTCGGCGGACCGTCGAGCGCGGACGCGGGCGAATCGTCGGCGAGCTTCAGGCGCGTGCCGGCCGGGTCGTCGCCTTCGACCTTCGACAGCAGTTTCGCCGCATGCGGATGCTTGTGCGCGTCCGGATACAGCGGCGGCTGCGCGGAAATCAGGAACATGTGGTTCATCCACGAACCGCCGAAGGCCGCCATGAAGAAGTTGTCGCACAGCGTGTATTGCCGCGCGAGATTCCACAGTCGCAGCGTGTCGGCCGAATTGCGGTAATGGCCCATCACGAGGCCGCCCGAATCGGCCCACGCGGCGAACTGGTTGTTGCGGCCGCCCGCGATCTGCATCTGGTTCTGGTAGAAGCGATGCCACAGGTCGCGCGTGATCACGCCGTTCGGCAGCGGCTTGCCTTGCGCGTCCGAAATCCGGAACGGCGCATTCGGCAACTTGTCGATGTCGCGCTCGGCGATCGCGTAGCGCTTGCCGTCCACTTCCTGCGCCTGCGGCACGAGCCCGCCCCAGATCTTCGGCAGCGCCGGCAGCGGCGTCTTGCCGTCGCGATCGAGTTGCTGCGCGTGTTCGGGCCGCACTTCGCTCAGTGGGTACCGCACGCCCGGGAAATCGCCGTACAGGTTCGCGAAGCTGCGGTTTTCCGCATAGATCACGACGATGTGGCGCACGCGCTGGCGCAGCGCTTCGTCGATGCGCAGGTCGGCGGCCGAACGCGGCGCGTTGCCCGCGGTGGTTTCGCAGCCGGCGAGCGCGACACCGGCGCCGAGTGCGGCGAGGCCGCCGAGCACACGGCGGCGGTCGGGATCGGCGGGTAGGTCGTCGGGGCGATCGGGGGTGTCGTTCACGTCGTGGGCTCCTCGGATGGGCGGGTGGCGTTGTCGTTCGATGCGCGCCGGCGCCGCGCGGGCTGCCGCGACGCGGGACGGGATGAGACGGCCGGCCTCGCGCGCGGCGGCGCGAGGCGACTGTCACAAAAATGTCATGCACGCGACTATAACGCGGCAAGGGGGCGGATGAAAGCCGTTCGTCCGACGATTCGACGCTTGCGCGGCGAGCGGCGCGACGCCCGCACACGAACTAGACTGGAATCGAGGGCGGTGCGTCACGGCGTGCCGCCCGGGCGAGGATCGCCCGGCAATGCCGGCGACGGTGTTGTCGAGGCGGCATCGATGCGACGAACGACGCGAGGCGACGATGCGCGGATGCAAGTCGTTTTCGCATGGCGGCCGCGTACCGGTTGCGCGCGTGCCGGCGTGAGCGCACGCCGCGCAGCGGAGATGGCAGGCCCGATGCGATGGACAGGAAATTCGACTACCCGGGATTGCTGATCGCGGCGGGCTTCTTCGTGCTGTTCGCCGCGCAGTTGCTGATGCTGCACCCGACGTCGACGCCGATCGCGTACAGCGATTTCCACCGGCTCGTCGCCGCGCGGCTCGTCGACGATCTCGAGGTCGGCCCGGGGTCGATCTCGGGCGCGCTGAAGATGCCGCAGGCCGGCGCGATGCTGCCGGCGTCCGACGCGGCGGTCGTGCAGCAGGTTGGCGCGCCGTGGCGCTTCACGACCAGCCGCGTGACCGACGAGCACCTGATCGACACGCTGACCGCCGCCGGCATCCGCTATCGCGGCACGCCCGACACCGGCTGGATCGCATCGCTCGCGTCGTGGCTGCTGCCGCTGATGCTGCTCGTGTTCGTGTGGAACATGATGCTGCGCAAGCGCGGCGGGCTGCAGGACTTCACCGGCATGGGCAAGAGCCGCGCGCGCGTGTACGTGCAGCAGGAGACCGGCATCACGTTCGACGACATCGCAGGCATCGACGAAGCGAAGGCCGAACTGCAGCAGCTCGTCGCGTTCCTGCGCAACCCCGATCGCTACCAGCGGCTCGGCGGCAAGATTCCGAAAGGCGTGCTCGTCGTCGGCGCGCCGGGCACGGGCAAGACGCTGCTCGCGCGCGCGGTGGCCGGCGAGGCGGCCGTGCCGTTCTTCTCGATCAGCGGCTCGGCGTTCGTCGAGATGTTCGTCGGCGTGGGCGCCGCGCGCGTGCGCGACCTGTTCGAGCAGGCGCAGCAGAAGGCGCCGTGCATCGTGTTCGTCGACGAGCTCGATGCGCTCGGCAAGGTGCGCGGCGTCGGCCCGATGTCGGGCAACGACGAGCGCGAACAGACGCTCAACCAGTTGCTGGTCGAAATGGACGGCTTCCAGGCCGGCTCCGGCGTGATCATCATGGCCGCGACGAACCGGCCCGAGATCCTCGATCCCGCGTTGCTGCGCCCGGGCCGTTTCGATCGTCACATCGCGATCGACCGGCCCGACGTAAACGGCCGCCGCCAGATTCTCGACGTGCACGTGAAGCGCGTGAAGCTCGCCGCCGACGTCGATCTCGGCGAGCTCGCGTCGCGCACGCCGGGCTTCGTCGGCGCCGATCTCGCGAACGTCGTCAACGAGGCCGCGCTGCATGCGGCCGAACTCGGCAAGCCGGCGATCGGCATGGCGGACTTCGACGAGGCGATCGACCGCGCGCTGACGGGCCTCGAGCGCAAGAGCCGCGTGATGAACGAGCAGGAGAAGCTGACGATCGCGTATCACGAAGCCGGCCATGCGCTCGTCGCGGAAAGCCGCGCGCATTGCGACCCGGTGAAGAAGGTGTCGATCATTCCGCGCGGCGTCGCCGCACTCGGCTACACGCAGCAGGTGCCGATCGAGGATCGTTACGTCCTGCGCCGCAGCGAGCTGCTCGACCGGATCGATGCGCTGCTCGGCGGGCGCGTGGCGGAAGAGCTCGTGTTCGGCGACGTGTCGACCGGTGCGCAGAACGATCTCGAACGCGCGACCGCGATGGCGCGCCACATGGTCATGCAGTACGGGATGAGCGAGAAGATCGGGCTCGCGACGTTCGACGACGGTGACTCGCGCCAGGGCCTGCCCGGCGCATGGCACGCGGGCGACGGCCGCTGCAGCGAGCACACCGCGCGGATGATCGACGACGAGGTGCGCACGCTGCTGGCCGATGCGCATGCGCGCGTCGCGGCGACGCTCGGCGAACGTCGCGACGCGCTCGAACGCATCGCGCGACGGCTGCTGCAATGCGAGGTGCTCGAACGCGACGCGCTGCAGGCGCTGATCGACGCGCGCATCGCACCGTCGTTGGCCGCGTCGGCCTCGTCGGGCGACGACGCCGGTGCGCGCGGCGGCGCGATCGAAACGGAGCAGGTGTCCACCGTCGAGCGCGATTTCGTCGCGTACGGACGATCGCACGAATCCGATCGCTGAAGCCGCTGCGTGGACCGGCGACCGGCGCGCGCCGATATCCCGACGTCGCACGCTTTCTTTACGGTCTTTCCCACCACGACGTCGCGCTGAGCGACACACACGTATCAGTCGAACGGCGGCGCCGCTCGAATGCATGACGACGGGGGCGTAGGCGCGCGTCGGCGCGTCAGGATTCGGTCGCGGCCGCGACTTCGGCCGCTTCGGTGAGCGCTTCGAGAAAGCGCGTGCGCCACCAGTGCACGTCGGTCTTGCGCATGATCGCCATCAGCGCCGCGTGACGCTGGCGGCGCTCTTCGAGCGGCATCGTGAGCGCGCGCTGGATTGCCTGCGCGGTGCCTTGCGTGTCGTACGGATTGACGAGCAGCGCGGCCTTCAATTGCTCGGCCGCGCCCGCGAAGCGCGACAGCACGAGCACGCCCGGATCGGCCGCGTCCTGCGCGGCGAGGAACTCTTTCGCGACGAGGTTCATCCCGTCGCGCAGCGGCGTGACGAGCGCGACCCGGCTCGCGCGGTAGAGGCCCGGCAGGCGCTTGCGCGCGACGGTGCGGTGAATGTAGCGCATCGGCATCCATTCGAGCTCGCCGTAGTCGCCGTTGATCGCGCCGCACAGGCTGTCCATTTCGCGCCGCAGGTCGTCGTACGCGCCGAGATCCTCGCGGCTCGGTGCGGCGATCTGGATCAGCGTCGCACGGTCGCGGTTCTCCGGATACTGTTCGAGCAGCTCGCGGAACGCATGCACGCGCTGCGGCAGCCCTTTCGTGTAATCGAGCCGGTCGACGCCGACCAGCAACTGACGGCGCGAATATTCGTCGCGCATGCGTTCGAACATGTCGAGGCCGTCGCGATCGCGCGCGAGCGATTCGAACTCGTCGACGTTGATGCCGATCGGGAACGCGCCGGCCGACAACGTACGGCCGAACGCGCGCAGCCGGCCGTCCGGCAGCCGCGCCGCACCGGCTTCCGCTTCGACGTAATGCTCGAAGTGGAGCAGATCCGATTCGGTCTGGAAGCCGACGAGGTCGTACGCGAACAGCGAGCGCATCAGCCATTCGTGTTCCGGGATCGCGGCCATGATCGGCGGCGGCGGCATCGGAATGTGCAGGAAGAAGCCGATCGGATTCGTGCAGCCCATCGCGCGCAGCTCGGCCGCGAGCGGAATCAGCTGATAGTCGTGGACCCAGATGACGTCGTCGGGCCGCAGCAGCGTGCGCAGCTTGCGCGCGAACAGCTGGTTCACGCGCCGGTAGCCGTCGGCGAAGCGCCGGTCGAACTGCGCGAGGTCGAGCCGGTAGTGAAACACCGGCCACAGCACGTTGTTCGAGTAGCCGAGATAGTAAGCGTCGTAGTCCTGCGGATCGAGATCGACCGTCGCGAGCTGAATGCCGCCGACGTTCTGGATCTGCACGTCGTCGCCATGCGTGGGGCGATCGTCGCCGCCGCGTAGCTTGCCGCTCCAGCCGAACCAGACGCCGCCGGTTTCCTGCAGGCTGTCCTTCACGGCGACGGCGAGCCCGCCGGCCGCGGCTTTACGGGGATCTGCAATGCGATTGGATACGACGACGAGTCGGCTCACCAGCTCTCCTGACGATTGTTGGGGAAAGGTTCGTGCGGCCAGGGCGCGACAGGCATACGCCGCCATCGGCGCGCGGTGCGCGATACGACGGGGCCGCATGGCGATCGGACGGGAGTCAGGGGCACGCGATTCGCCGTCCGGTCGAAAAGTGCTTTTTTAGGATACTCGTCATTCGTGCGTTTTAAAAGTCCGGGGCGACGAACGGCGCGCGCGAACCTGTCGCGCGGTATCCCATGACGGCGGTGCGGCAACGGGCGATGCCCGAGCGGGACCGAAATTTGCTGCACGTTGTGACGCAGTGGGCACAAGGCTGTGCGGCGAGCGGCGCGAACGACGCGCGATCGTACCGACGCAGGCGCATGCGTGCATGACGGCATGCGCATCGTCGTCTGCGTCGCGTAGGCCGTCACGCGGAAGCCGGTCGCCAGTGGCGCGTGTCGGCTTCGTGCGCGTGTAGCCAGTTCGGATTCGTATCGGCAAGCGGCGCGCGGCAGGCCGCCGCGCGCCGTACCGCGGTTAGAACGTCGTGCGCAATCCCGCCATCACGCTGCGGCCGCCTTGCGGTGCGAAGCCTCGCACGACCGACGTCGAGTAGCGGATCTCCTGGTTCGTCAGGTTGTCGCCGCGCAGGTAGGCGAGCCAGTGCGTGGGACCGACGCGGAACTTGTACGTCAGCACCACGCCAAGCGACGTGTAGCCGTCGGTCGAGAAATCGTCGTCGGGCACGCGATGCTGCGACCACGCGTGCGTGACCTGCGCACGCGCACCGAACGGGCCGTAACCGTAGTCGGCCGCGAGCGTCGCGCGCAGCGGCGCGATGCGCGGCAGCGGCTGGCCCGTGTCGACGTTGCGCGCGTGCGTGTAGTCGGCCGTCAGTTCGAGATCGACCGTGTGGCCGCGCCGCGCGAACGCGCGCCACTTGCCGTCCAGTTCGATGCCGTAGAACTCGGCGCGCACGCCGCGATAGATCGCCTCGTTGAGCGAGCCGTCGGTGCCCGGCGCGACGGGCGCGCCGTCGTCGTCCACCACGCGGCCGGTGTTGTACTCGGTCAGGTAGTTCGAGAAGCGGTTGTAGAACACGCCGACGCTGCCGCGGTTCGGCCCGCTCGCATAGCGCAGCGACAGGTCGGTCGACACGGCTTTTTCCTTCGACGCGTTCGGGTTGCCGATCAGGAACTGGCCGGTCGCATCGTGCGGGCCGTTCGAATACAGCTCGTAGAAGGTCGGCGCGCGTTCGGTGTACGCGACGTTCGCGGCGACGGACCACACCGGCGTCAGCGAGAACAGCGCGCCGGCCGACAGGCTGCCCGCATTGAAGTCGCGCGGCCGCGCGCCCGCGAATTTTTCGATGCCGGCCGGATCGGGATCGACCTTCACGTGCTCGAAGCGGCCGCCTAGGCTCAGCTTCAGCGCGGGGACGACCTGCCATTCCTCGAGGCCGAACAGCGCGACGCTGTTGGTGCGCGTGGACGGCACGAGCATTTCGTCGCCGAGCGCCGAGAACGTGTTCTGGCCGAACTGCACGCCGATCGCGCCTTCGAACGGGCCGATCTTGCGATGGCGCGCTTCGATGCGCGCCTCGTAGCCGCGGTTGCGGAAGGTGGTCGCCGTCTCGCCGTTGTCGACTTCCTTGTGGCGATAGTCGGTGTACGCGAAATCGAATTTCAGCTTCGTGAACGGCCCGCTCAGGTTGCGCACCTCGGACGCGAACGCGAGGCGTTCCTGGCGCATCCGCAGCCGCACGTCGCTTTCCGCGACGGAGCCGTAGTTCGATTCGTAGCCGCTGTACGAGAGACCGGCGAAGCCGTCGGCCCACGTGTACGACGCGCCGACCGCGCCGCCGTGCACGCGCCCGTCGCTGTTCGGTACGTTGCCTTCCGGCTGCGGCGTGTCGGGGCCGTCGATCGCGCGTTGCTGGCTGCTGCGCGCGTAGCCGGGAATCCGCAGCTTGCTCGTTTCGCGGTCGAATGCGTCGACGTGGAACGCGAAGCGGCCGTTGCCGCCTTCGACTTGCGCGGCGCCCGCGCGCACCGAATTCGCGCCGCCGTAGCGCGCGTCGAGCGCGCCGGTCACGCCTTCGATCGCTTCGCGCGGAATCCGGTTGTCGATCGTGTTGACCACGCCGCCCACCGCGTTGCCGCCGTACAGCAGCGCGGCCGGGCCGCGCACGATCTCGACGCGCTCGATCGACAGCGGATCCTCGGGCACCGCATGGTCGTACGACAGCGACGACGCGTCATACGCCGCGACGCCGTTCTGCAGCAGCCGGATCCGGTCGCCGTCCATCCCGCGGATGATCGGACGGCCGACCATCGGCCCGTAGGTGGTGGTCGACACGCCGGGCAGCCCGTTGAGCGTTTCGCCGAGCGAATCGGCCTGGCGGCGCGTCAGCGCCTCGCCGGAAAGCTGGACGGTCGGCGCGATCAGTTCGGTGTCGCCGAGCGGGTTCGCGGTCACGAAGATCGGCGCGAGCGGCGCGGCGGCAGGCGTGTGGGTGTCGGCCGCGGCGGGCACATCGGTCTGCGCGTGAGCAGCGGCGGCGAACAGGATCAACGACAGGGACGAGAGCGGGCGAAGCGGTAAGCGAGGAAGGTCGCGCATGGTCGGTGAATCGGTTGGAATCGGATCGGATAACGAGCGATGCGGGTCACCGCTAGATACGATATATTGTTGCGTCACTGGCACGCAATGACCCGCTGGAACATGGCTCGGCGAGGCCCGGCCACCTGGGTTGAAACGGCGTCAGGCGGACGAGCACGCGGAATGATATGTTATATCATTTCAAATTCCAAGCCGAATGGCGGGATTCCGTCGGGTTTCTGTCGGATCGGTGAAATGGTCGCGTGAGCGGCGGGGCAGCGTGCGGCCGCCGGCTCGGGCTGTCGCGTCGCCCGACGCCGATCGTGGCGAAACCGCGTCGACCGTCGTATCGTTCCGATGCGTTGACGCGTATCAACGTGCTCCGATACCGAAACCGGATACTGGTTTGCTCATCGACCAGACAGGAGCAACGCATGACCCAGACCATGAAAGCGGCCGTGGTACACGCGTTCGGCGAGCCGTTGCGCATCGAGGAAGTTCCGATTCCCGCACCGGGGCCGGGCCAGATTCTCGTCAACATCAAGGCGTCGGGCGTCTGCCATACCGATCTGCACGCGGCCGACGGCGACTGGCCCGTCAAGCCGTCGCTGCCGTTCATCCCGGGCCACGAAGGCGTCGGGATCGTCGCGGCGGTCGGCGCGGGCGTCACGCACGTGCGCGAGGGCGATCGCGTCGGCGTGCCGTGGCTCTACACGGCCTGCGGCCATTGCGAATACTGCTTTACGGGCTGGGAAACGCTGTGCCATGGCCAGCAGAACACCGGCTATTCGGTGAACGGCAGCTACGCGGAATACGTGCTGGCCGATCCCGATTACGTCGGCCAGTTGCCCGCGCAGGTCGCGTTCGACGAGATCGCGCCGATCCTGTGCGCGGGCGTCACGGTCTACAAGGGCATTCGCGTCACCGATACGCGGCCGGGCCAGTGGCTCGCGATCTCCGGCATCGGCGGTCTCGGGCACGTGGCCGTCCAATATGCGCGTGCGATGGGCCTGCACGTCGCGGCCATCGACATCTCGCCCGACAAGCTCGCGCTGGCGCGGCAACTGGGCGCGCACCTGACGATCGATGCGTCGGTCGACGACCCCGCGAAAGTGATCCAGAAGGAAATCGGCGGCGCGCACGGCGTGCTGGTCACGGCCGTGTCGCGCAGCGCGTTCGCGCAGGCGCTCGGGATGGTCCGTCGCGGCGGCACGGTCGCGCTCAACGGCTTGCCGCCGGGCGATTTCCCGTTGCCGATCTTCTCGACCGTGCTGAACGGCATCACCGTGCGCGGGTCGATCGTCGGCACGCGGCGCGATCTGCAGGAGTCGCTCGATTTCGCGGCGGACGGCCTGGTGCGCGCGCACATCCATCGCGACCGGCTCGCCAACATCAACGACATCTTCGCGAAGCTGCGGGAAGGGAAGGTCGACGGCCGCATCGTGCTGACGGACATGCATTGATGCGGTGAACAGGCGCACGCCGCTGCGCGACGGATGGCGTCGCGGCGGCGTGACGGTCATCCTCGCATCACGGCGCGAAGAATACGTCGGTGCGGTTCGTCAGGTTGCCTGCGTTGGTCTGGACGAAGAACGGATGGAACGACGACGACGGGCGAACGTCGAGCCCCTGGTAGTCGCCGATGAAGAATCCTTCGGCGTTGGGCGCGAGCTTCATGTCGAACGGGCCGCCGACGCGCCGCTCGTCGGCGAACGTGGCGCCGGCGTCGTGCGAGATCTTGCGCCAGAAGCCGGTCGGCAGCGTCGTCGTGTTGCCGGCCTGCAGGTCGCGGAAGTCGTAGTACGTGACCATCACCGCCCCCGTGTTGTCGACGCGCACCGACGGATTGAACGCGGGGCGCCCGGTCGGCGTGTTCACCTGTTGCGGCGCGCTCCAGGTCGCGCCGCCGTCCTTCGACGTCGATAGCGCGATCTCGTCGTACGTACCGCCGTTGAAGCGGCTGTCCTGCCACGCGACGTAGAGCTGCCCCGATGCCGGGTCGATCGCCGGCTCCGGAATGATGTCGCCGGTGCGCACGGGTTCGCCGGTGTTCGGATCCGTGACGCCGACCGTCTGCAGCCCCGCGACGATCCGCGGCTTGGTCCACGTCGCGCCGTCGTCGGTCGACTTGACGAACGCGACCTTGCCGGCCGCCTTGTTGAACGGCGGCTGGATCAGGTCGAAGAAATCGTAGAGCGTGCCGCTCTTCGGATCGACGACGATCTGGTTGCCGATCGTCTGCTGGCGCGACGGCACGTCGACGATGACCTTCGCGGCGCTCCACGTCTTGCCGCCGTCGGTCGTCTTCGAGAACAGCGTCGGCCCGCGGTACGCCGCCGCGTGCAGGTTCGCGTACGGGTTGCCGTTCGGCAGCTCGAGGCGGTCCCATACCGCATACGCGGTGCCGGCCTTCACCGGGTTGGCGGTCACCGATTCCTTGTCGTTGAAGAACTGCGTCGTCGGTTCGTCGTTCGCGATCAGCACGGCCGGGCGGCTCCATGTCTGGCCGCCGTCGGTCGACACCGACGCGCCGACCGCGTTGGCGTTGTTCGACTGGTTGAACGAGATCGATACCGAATACGCGGTGCCGTCCGGCCCGAACGAGACCCACGGATCGGACGCGCGTTCGTACTTGAGCCCGCCCGGCGCGCAGGCGCTGAACGGCTGCGGCGTGCGCGCCCAGGTTGCGCCCGCATCGAACGTGTAGCCGGCGACGAGCCCGTGGGCGCCGCCGTTCGACCAGCGGTCCTGCTGCCACACGCCGATCATGTTGTTCGGGTTCGCCGGGTTGACCGCGAGCCACGGTTCGACTTCTGCATTCACGTAGTTGGTGCCCGGGCCGCCGATGGTGCACGCGGCGAACGGGCTCGGGCCGGACACGACGATGGGGTCGGCGTGCGAGGCGGCAGCGGCGGCCAGCGCCATCGCGGCGGACAGGCGGGTGACAAGCGGATGGGACACGATCATGCGTCGCATGGACGACTCCTCGGTGAGGTGCGGGTGCGATGGCGGGGCACGACGAGGCAATGCGAACCGAAGCGCGGCCGATCGTGCCGCGCACGTCGTTACGTCCGGTTCAGCGTGCCGCTTCAGTCATCGCAATCCGCGTGCGCTGGATGCCGCCAGCGCTTCGGTTAAGACTCCTCTTCGTTTTCAATGCTTGTCGGGTGTGCCTGCGATGTCGACCCGACGGGAACGCCAGTCAGGGCATGCGACGAATGTGTCGAAGTGGATTGCAATGTAGGCGATTCGAATGTCGCGCGACAGGCGGTTTTTTGTAACAGGACGTAGCCGGAAAGCGTTGCCGGAAGCGGGTGGCCGACATGCAAGATTTGCCGTTGCGGCGGTATGAAAATCGAATCGAAAACGCGAATCGCAATCGCTTGCGATGGATGCCGGCACGCGCCGGTCGCGAGCGCGCGATGCGCTGCTCAGCGCTCCGCCGGAAACCGTTCCTGCAACGCATGCAGCCAGCGCGCGACGACGTCGAGTTCGTCGTCGGAAAACCCGTCGCACAGCTTGCCGTTGAGTTCGCGCAGCAGCACGCGCGCACGCTTGAGCGCCGCGTGGCCTGCGTCGGTCAGGTACAGCCGCGTCGCGCGGCCGTCGTCCGAATCCGCGTGACGCGTGATGAGGCCGGCTTTCGCCATCCGGTCGGCGAGCCCCGTCATCGCGGACGGCGCGAGCTGCAGCGCGGCGCCGACTTCGCCGATCAGTGCGCCGTCCTGCTTCGCGAGGCAGAACAGCGCGCCGGCCTGCGCGGCGCTCGCGCGCGTGTCGGTTTCGGCCTTGCGGTCGATCCAGCGCTGCACGCGCCGCTGGCCGATGTTCAACATGAAAAACAGTCGTCGGTCTTCGCTCAAGCTGGGTTCCCGGCTGCAATGGAAAGGGACGGGCGGCTCGCGCTGTGCGGCGTGTCGATTGCCTGCGCGAGCCAGTCGGCGACGTCGGGCCACAGCACGGCGCCGGGCCGGCTGCGAAAGAAGCCCATGTGCCCGACTGGGCCGCTGCCGGCCGCGCGCGGATCGATCTGACGGCGTTCGACCTTCGCGCGGGTCAGATAGCTTACCAGCAGGCCGATCGCGGCCGGGTTCGCCCACGGATCGTCGTCGAAGCCGAGCGCGAGGATCGGCAACTGCTGCTTCGAGAAGCGCTCGGCCGCGCCGAGCGTCGGATCGTCGAAGAAGTAGTGCGGCAGCGTCGTCCAGCGGCTCCATTCGCGGAACACGCCGGCCGGCAGATCCTCGCCGAGCCCGAGCCGCTTGCCGGGCACGTAGCCGAGCAGGGCCGACGTCAGTGGGCCGAGCACGCGCAGGATGAGCCGGACCTTCAGGCGTTCGGCCGCCTGCGCGATCAGCCGCGTGCTGCCCGCATGTGCGGCGACGAGCACGGCCGCGCGCAGATGCGGCGTCGCGCCGGACAGCCCGATCGCGTGTCCGCCGACGCTATGACCGACCGCGAGCAGCGGCAGCCCTTCATGGGCGTGCCGGGCCCATGCGGTCGCGGCGCCCACGTCGAGCTCCATCCAGTCGCGCATGCGGGCCCGCAATGCACCCAGGCGCGCGGGCCGCGATGCGCCGATGCCGCGATAGTCGTAGGTCAGCGCCGCGAAACCGCGTTCGGTCAGGAAGCGTGCGAAGCCTGCATACAGCCGCTCGGGCACGGCCGTTGCCGGATGGATCAGGACCAGCGCTCGCGGCGTCGCGTCCGGCGACCACAGCGTGCCGTGCAGCACATAGCCGTCGGCCGCGGAAAACTCGATGGGTTGGGAAGTCATGGCCATCCTCGATCGGGCAGTTATTTCGTATGCGAAATATAGTTTGGGATTTATTTCGTGTGCGAAATATATATCGAGGAATCGTTCGAAATTCACGAAGCGGCGGCCGGCGGCGAGCACCGCTCATGGACGAATACTTCATAAAACATTCGCATCTTTACATAGAAGAATATTGCGTTTGTGTCATGAAGTGGATCGACGTATCTTCACCGGTTCCATCCGTCTCGCCGGCGGTTTCGCACGGCGGCCGAAACGGGCAAAAGGGCGCCGCGGTCGCGCGGCTGCCCGCCGACCTTCCGGGAGATCATGTTGTTGAGCCGAATCGTCACGGCGCTCTTGCTGGCGCTCGCCGCGCAGCCGGGCATCGCCAAAGACACCGTCACGCTGCGCGTCGGTGAACAGAACTACTTCAACATCCAGGCGTCGATGGAAGCGTCCGGCGTGCTGAAGGACCTGCCTTACACGATCGAGTGGAAGCACTTCCAGGCCGCCGCGCCGGTGGCCGAAAGCCTGAACGGCAACGCGATCGACATCGGCTTCCTCGGCGATTCCGCGCTGCTCACGCTGGCCGCGCGCGGCGCGCCGGTCAAGGTCGTCGCGGTGTCGCGGCAGAGCCTCGACGGCGTCGCGATCCTCGTGCCGAAGAACTCGCCGGTGCGCACCGTGGCCGACCTGCAGGGCAAGACCATCGCGGTATGGCGCGGCGCCTGGAGCCAGCAGCTCGTGCTGCGCGCGCTCGAACATGCGGGCCTGCGCGCCGATTCGGTGAAGTACGCGTACCTGATGCCGATCGACGCGACCAACGCGCTCGCGAACGGTTCGGTCGATGCGGTATCGCTGTGGGAGCCGTTCGTCAGCACGCTCGCGTTGCGGCAAGGCGCGCGGCCCGTGACGACCGCGCAGGGGCTGATGCCCGCGCTGAGCTTCGTCGCCGCGAACGAGCAGGCCGTATCGGGCAAGCGCGCCGAGATTACCGATTTCCTGCGGCGCGTGGTGGCTGCGCGCCAGTGGGTCGACAGTCATCCGCGCGAGTACGCGGACCTGTGGGCGAAACGCGCGAATCTCGAACCCGACGTCGCGTATCGCTGGCTCAATAACGCCAAACAGCGCGTCGGCCCGGTCGACGAAACGGCCGCGAAGGATGCGCAGAACACGGCCGACTTCCTGCACAAGTCCGGCGTGATTCCGGCCGCGTACGACACGTCGAAGCTGCTCGACCGCTCGTATGCGGGTGCGTTCGCGGCGCCCGCGCAGAAGACGGCAGCCGCGCAGTGACCGTGCGGCCCGCTTCACGATTCCCGCGATTTCCGCGATTCCCGATCGACATACCCGAGGACACCCCGACATGCCAGTCGACATCATCGGCATGATCACCGCGACACCCGGCGCGGAGGTCGACGTACCGGGCGGCGCGGCCGTCCAGCCCGACTACGTGCGCCGCTTCGCGCAGGCGCACGAGGCGGCCGGCTTCGACCAGATCCTGGTCGGCCATTTCAGCAACGCGGCGGACGGCTTCATCGTCGCGTCGTTCGCGGCCGCCGCGACCGAACGCATTCGGCTGCTGCTCGCGCACCGGCCGGGCGTGATCGTGCCGTCGGCCGCCGCGCGGCAGATCGCGACGCTCGACGTGTTCAGCGGCGGCAGGCTCGCGCTGAACGTGGTGTCCGGCGGCGACGATGCGGATCTGCAGCGCGACGGCGATTTCGTGCCGCACGATGCGCGCTATCGCCGCACCGGCGAATATCTCGACGTACTGAAACGGATCTGGCGGGCCGATGCGCCGGTCGATCACGACGGCGCGTTCTACCGGCTGCGTGGCGCGTCGCCGGTCGTGAAGGGCACGCAGCGGCCGCACGTGCCGATCTACTTCGGCGGCTCGTCGCCGGCCGCACTCGCGGTCGCCGGCGAGCATGCGGACGTCTACATGACGTGGGGCGAGCCGCTCGACGCGGTGCGCGAGCAGATCGCGCGCGTGCGTGCCGCTGCCGCGCCGTTCGGGCGGGCGCCGCGCATCAGCGTGTCGTTTCGGCCGATCGTCGCCGATACCGAGGCGGCCGCATGGGAGAAGGCCGAGGCGATCCGCGAGCGCGTGCGCGCGGCGCGGATCGCGAACGGCCTGCCGATCGCCGGTCACGCGCCGCAGAATGCGGGCTCGCAGCGGCTGATGGCGGCCGCCGCGCAGGGCGACGTGCTCGACGAGCGGCTGTGGATGGGCGTCGCGAACCTGACCGGTGCGCGCTGGAATTCGACCGCGCTGGTCGGCACGCCCGAGCAGGTCGCGCGGGCGCTGGGCGCGTATTACCGGCTCGGCGTATCGACGTTCCTGATTCGCGGTTTCGATCCGCTCGACGATGCGCTGGCTTACGGGCGCGAGTTGATTCCGGCGATTCATGCGCATGTCGCGGAACTGGACCGGTATCGGGACGCGGTGCCGGCGTAGGCGAACAAGTAGCAGTGAGTCGAATCGCCCCGGCATCGCCATCACGGCATGCCGGGGCGAGTGCATTGAACGCTCAAAACGACGGCAACCCCGGCGGATTGGTCTCCGCCCGCGCGATCGCCTCGCTCTGCAACCCCGAGCGCGCGAGCGCCTGTCCGTATCGGCCGTTGCCGATCAGCGCATTGGTCGCGAGCGTCAGCGCGGGCGCGAGCCCGCTGCCGCGACGCGTCGCGATCGCGACATCCGCATTCGCCGGCCAGCCGGCATTGACGACGCCGACACGGCGAATCTTGCCGCTGCGCGCGGCCTCGTACGCGAGCGACGCGTTCGGGTTCAACTCCGCGTCCGCGCGGCCCGACAGCAGCGCGACGCGCGCGGTCGCATCGTCGTCGAAATAGAGCAGCTCGGCCGGCTTCAGCCCCTGCGCGACGTTGCGCTTGCTCCATTCGAGCAGGATGCGCTCCTGGCTCGTGCCGGCGCCGGTGATGATCCTCAAACCCGCGACGTCCTTCGGCTCCGCGATCTTCGCGATCGGGCTGGCAGTGCGCACGTAGAAGCCGTGCAGCCCGAGCCGGTAGGTCGTGAAATCGTATTTCTCCTTGCGCTTCTCCGTCACGCCGACGTTCGAGATCACCGCGTCGTACTTGCCGGACGTCAGCCCGAGTGGCCAGTCGGCCCATGCGATCGGCAGCAGCACCAGCGTGCGGCCGAGCGCGTCGGCAACGAGCTGCGCATAGTCGGGATCGGCGCCGACCACGGTGCGCGCGTCGGTTGCGTAGGTCGACACCGGCGGTGCATGCGGCGAGATCGCGACCGTGAACGCGCCGTCGCGCACCCAGCGATAGCCGCTTGCCGCGCGGATGGCCGCGTCGTCGGGGCCGGCGCGCGGGCGGCCGGCCTGGCGCGGGTCCAGGTCGGCGGTGGCGGCCGCCGCGCGCGCCGCATGCCACGGCAGGCCCGATGCCGCGACCAGCGCGGCCGTGATGAATCGGCGTCGATCGGTCATCGCGCGGCACCTCGCAGCCAGGAAGCGGCGCACATCACAGCACCCTCGACAGGAACGCGCGGGTGCGCGAATGCGACGGCGCGTCGAGCACGACGGCGGGCGGCCCGGCCTCGACGATGCGCCCGCGTTCCATGAACAGCACGTTGTCCGCGACTTCGCGTGCGAAGCCGATCTCGTGCGTGACGATCACGAGCGTCGTGCCCGAGCGCGCGAGTTCCTTGATCACGTCGAGCACTTCGTTGACGAGTTCGGGATCGAGCGCCGACGTCGGTTCGTCGAACAGCAGCACCTTCGGTCGCAACGCGAGCGCCCGCGCGATCGCGACGCGTTGCTGCTGGCCGCCGGACAACTGGCGCGGGTAAGCATCGGCTTTATCCGCGAGGCCGACCCGCGCGAGCAGCGTGCGCGCCGTGTGCTCGGCTGCGTCGTGCGTCACGCCCGCGACGGCGACCGGCGCTTCGACGAGGTTCTCGAGTACCGTCAGGTGTGGAAACAGGTTGAAGTTCTGGAACACCATGCCGACGGCCGTGCGTCGCTTCAGCACGTCGCGTTCGTTCAATTCATGCAGCACGTCGCCGTCGCGGCGATAGCCGATCAATTCGCCGTCGATGTCGATGAAACCGTCGTCGACGCGTTCGAGATGGTTGATCGTGCGCAGCAGCGTCGACTTGCCGGAGCCCGACGGCCCGACGATCACGGTCACGCTGCCGCGCGGCGCGACGAACGACACGTTGTCGAGCACGCGCTGCATGCCGAACTGCTTCGACACGCCATGCACGGCCACTTCGCCGCCGGTGCGCGACACGGCCGCCGCGGTATCGGCGCGAGTGTCGCCGTCGGCCTGCGCGCTCGACGCCGCACGGCGCGACGCGGCACGCCGCCACAGCCCGCCGATGCGCGCGAGCGCGAACGTGACCACGGACGGCGGCGGATTGCGCAGCGCGCCGCGCGCATAGTGCCGCTCGACCTGCACCTGGATCGCGGACAGCACGGTCAGGATGATCAGGTACCAGACGGTCGCGACCATCAGCAGCGGAATCACTTCGAGGTTGCGGCGGTAGATCACCTGCACCGTGTAGAACAGCTCCGGCATCGCGAGCACGTACACCATCGACGTGCCTTTCGCGAGGGAGATCAGATCGTTGAACGCAGTCGGCAGGATCGCGCGCATCGCCTGCGGCAGCACGATCCGCGACGTCTGCCGGCCGCGCGGCAGCCCGAGCGCGGCGGCGGCTTCGAGCTGCCCCTGGTCGACCGCGAGAATGCCGCCGCGGATCACTTCCGCGGAAAACGCCGCGTGGTTCAGCGTGAGGCCGAGCACGGCCGCGAGGAACGGGCTGATCAGATCGGTGGTCGGCGTGTCGAACCACACGATGTCGGTGAACGGCACGCCGAGCCGCACATGCTCGTACAGGTAGCCGAGGTTGTTCAGGATCAGCAGCAGCACGATCAGCGGAATCGAGCGGAACAGCCACACGAAGGTCCATGCGCTGGCGGACAGCAGGCGCGAACGCGACAGCCGGGCCAGCGCGACGAACGCGCCGAGCACGAAGCCGAACACCGCGCCGAGCAGCGTCAGCACCAGCGTGCGCGCGAGCCCCGACAGCACCGGCGGCGACAGGAACCATTCGGCGAACACAGGCCAGCCCCATTGCGGATTGCCGAGGATCGAATGCAGCGTGATCGCGATCAGCACGAGCGCGAGCACGGTGCCGGCCGTGCGCGAGCGGTGGCGCGCGGGCACGATCCGCACATGCGTGCCGGGCTCGCGTGTGCCGGGGGAAGAGAGCGGCGGCAGCGCGCCGCCGAGGTGGGTCGTGTCGCTCATGTCGTGGGAATCCTCGAATCGATCGATCGGGCAGGTGCGCCGCGCCGCGCACGGGCGGCGCGGCGGCGTCACGCGTGCGCTTCGGCGGCCGCTTCCTGTGCGGCGCCAGGCGTCGCGTAGCGGCTCGCCTTGCGCGGCAGACCGAGGTGGTCGCGCAGCGTGGCGCCGGGCAGGTCGCGGCTGTAGCGGCCGCGCGCCTCGAGCACCGGAATCACGAGCTCGATGAAATCGTCGATGCCCTGCGCCTGCACCGGAAAACCGAGGATGAAGCCGTCGCCGGCGCCCGCGTCGTGCCAGCGGATCAGTTCGTCGGCGACGTGCTCGGCCGTGCCGATGAAGTTCGGGCGCGGCGTCGCGACCGCGAGCGCCGTCTCGCGCAGCGTCAGGCCTTTCTGTTTCGCATCGGCCTTGATGCGGTCGGTGGTCGAGCGGAAGCTGTTGCGGCCGAGCTCGCCGAGTTCCGGGAACGGCGCGTCGAGCGCGTACTGCGTGAAATCGTGGTGATCGAAATAGCGGCCGAGGTACGCGAGCGCTTCGTCGATGGTCAGCAGGTCGCGGATCGCCTGGTACTTGTCCTCCGCTTCGGCGGCCGTGCGGCCGACGATCGGCCCGACGCCCGGGAAGATCTTCACGTCGCCGGCCTGCCGCCCGTGCTCGATGGCGCTCTGTTTCACGCGCCGCGTGAACGCGGCCGTTTCGTCGATCGACGGCGAATGCGTGAACACGGCATCCGCGTATTTGCCCGCGAGGCCGATGCCGGTATCGGACGAGCCGGCCTGGAAGATCACCGGCTGCCCCTGCGGCGAGCGCTGGATGTTCAGCGGGCCCGCGACCTGGAAGAAGCGGCCGTGGTGATCGAGCGTATGCAGCTTGTCGCGATCGAAGAAGCGGCCGGTCGCGCGGTCGCGCACGAATGCATCGTCGTCCCAGCTGTCCCACAGACCCTGCACGACGTCGAGATATTCGTCGGCGATCTCGTAGCGCAGTTCGTGATCCGGGTGCGCCTTGCCGTAATTCTTCGCGGTGCCTTCGAGCGGCGTCGTCACGACGTTCCAGCCCGCGCGCCCGCCGCTGATCGCGTCGAGCGACGCGAGCTGGCGCGCGACCGTGAACGGCTCGCTGTACGACGTCGAGATCGTGCCCGCGAGCCCGATCTTCTTCGTCGCGACCGCGAGCGCCGACAGCACGGTCAGCGGCTCGAAGCGGTTCAGGAAGTGCGGGATCGACTTCTCGTTGATGTAGAGGCCGTCCGCGACGAACGCGAACGCGATGCCGGCGGCTTCCGCCTTGCGCGCGACGCCGATCGCGAAGTCGAGGTTGATGCTCGCGTCCGGCGGATTGCTCGGATGCCGCCACGCATTCATGTGGCTGCCTGCGCCTTGCAGCATCAGGCCGAAAGGGATCGATCGTCGGGTCGTCATGATGGGAGCGTCACGCGTTCTGGTCAGGGGAAAGGGAGCGGTCGACCGCGAGGGCCGCCTGCAACGGGGTGGTGGACAGCGCACCGCCGAGCCATTCGGCCGACGCGAGCCGTGCCGCGTAGTCGGACACCGGCGAATCGATCACGAACGCGTCGACGTCGAGCCGCCGGCTCAGTGCGTCGAGCGCACGATGCACGCGCTCGGGCGTATCGGCCAGCACCGTCGGACGCAGTTCGTCGATCCGGTAGTCGGACGCGCCGCTTTGCCGCGCGAATTCCGCGGCGGCCTGCGCGCTGCCGAGATTGAAGCTCTGGCCGCCCGCGAACTGCAGCTTGAAGATCTTCAGCGGCCCGATCAGCCGCTCGGCCTCGTCGCGCGTCGGCGCGGCGACCGCGTACAGCGCGACGAGCGGCTTCTCGCCGCCCGCGCTGCGGTACGCGTCGAGCGAGCGTTCGAGATTCGCGTCGTCGCCGTTGAAATGGCCCGCGTAGCAGAAGCGCCAGCCGTTGCGCGCGGCGAGCGCGCCGCTGTCCGGCGAGCCGCCGAGCAGGATGCGTTCGGGCAACTGCGGCGGCACCGGCATCGCGACCGCGCCGGCGAGCGGATGATCTTCTGCCACGCCCCAGCCGAGAAACGCGTCGAGCTCCGCGAGCTGCCCCGCGAAATCGGGCTTGCGCGCCTTGTCGTGGAACCACTGCAGCGCGCGCGTGGTCAGCGGCAGCCCGCCGGGCGCCTTGCCGATGCCGAGATCGACGCGGCCCGGCGCGAGCGCGGCCAGCAGCTTGAACGTCTCGGCGACCTTGAACGGGCTGTAGTGCTGCAGCATCACGCCGCCCGAGCCGATGCGGATGCGCGACGTGTGCGCGAGCAGGTGCGCGACGACGATCTCCGGCGCCGAGCTCGCGAACCCCGGCGTGCCGTGATGCTCGGCGACCCAGAAGCGTTCGTAGCCGAGCTGTTCGGCGCGGCGCGCGAGCGTGGTGGTGAAGCGCAGTGCATCGGCGGCGTTCGCGCCATCGGCGATCGGACTCTTGTCCAGCAACGAAAGCGAATAAGACATGGTGAGCGGCGTTCCTGCGTGAGCGTGGATGGACGGTTGCGGGCGCTCAGCTTTTCGGCAGCCCGGGCGGATTCGTGCGCGACTGGTCGATCGCTTCGGACGCGAGGTTCCAGCGGTCGAGCACCTGCTGATAGCGGCCGTTCTTGATCAGCCCGTTCAGTGCGACCGTCAGCGGATCGGCGAGGCCGCTGCCGCGGCGCGTCGCGATCGCGATGTCGGCCGTGCGCGGCCAGCCGCCGCTGATCGCGCCGACGAGCCGTGTCTTGCCTTGCTGCGCGCTTTGATACGCGAGCACCGAGTTCACGCTGAACACCACGTCGGCCCGGCCCGACTGCACGGCGACGATGCGCATTGCCTGGTCGTCGTAGTACTGGATCTGCACGGGTTTCAGCCCGTGCGCGACGTTGTCGCGATCCCACGCGAGCAGGATCTTTTCCTGGTTGGTGCCGGCGTCGGTCACGACGCGCAGCCCCGCGACGTCCTTCGGCTCGCGGATCGACTGGATCTTGCTGTCGTTGCGCACGTAGAAGCCGACCTGATCCTTGCGGTAGGTCGAGAAATCGAACTTCTGCTTGCGTTCCTCGGTGACGGTCACGTTCGAGATCACCGCGTCGACTTTCCCGGATTCGAGCGCGAGCGGCCAGTCGGCCCACGCGAGCGCGACGATCTTCAGCTTGCGGCCGAGGCTGTCGGACACGAGCTGGCCGACGTCGGCATCGAAGCCGATCACCGTGCGTGCGTCGGTCGCATACGAACTGATCGGCGGCAGGCTCGGCGCGATGCCGATCGTTAGCGTGCCGGGCTCGGCGAACTTGAACGACGCGGGCACCGCGCGCTCGACCGCCGCATCGGCCGCGCCACGCGGGCGGCCGCGCTGCTCGGGGCTCAGGTCGAAGGTCGCGGCGGCCGCGGCGGTCGTGGCCATCGCGGCGGCGAAGGCACTCAGGCCGATCAGCGCGGCGGCCAGCGTGCGCACGGCACGGGATGAAAGCGGTACGGCTCGATGCATGAAATCGTCCTGTCGTGGAAGCGGGGAATCGTGAAAAGCGGAATGGGCGACGTGGAATGCGGGACGCCGTGCGGTCAGCGCGGCAGCACCGCTTCCGGCACGGGCGCCCACAGGTCGGCCAGCGTCGACGTGCGCGACGGATCGACGAGATCCTTGCCGAAGCGCAGGTGGAAATACGCTTCGGGATCGATCGACGAATCGAACAGCCGCGTGTAGCCGGTGCGGTCGTACAGCGCCCACGCTTCGGGTTGACGAAAGCCGGTCGTCAGGTAGAGACGGCGATAACCCTGCTGTGTGGCGCGCAGTTCGAGCGCTTCGACGATGCGCCGCGCGAGGCCCTGGCGGCGCAGGTCGGTGCGCGTCCAGATGCGTTTCAGTTCGGCGGTCTGCGCGTCGTAGCGCTTGAACGCGCCGCCGCCGATCGTCTCGCCGTCGCGCAGCAACAGCACGAACGCGCCTTCGGGCGGTGCGAACAGTTCGGCCGGGTAGCGCGCGAGTTCGTCGCGGGCCGACGCGCGGCTGTCGGGGCGGTATGCGTCGTAACGGATCGAATACTCGTCGATCAGCGCGTCGATCAGCGGCTGCGCGCGGACGTCGAGCGGCGTCGTGTCGATGATGCGGTCGTTCGTGGCCATGGGCATCGCGAAGGGCGCGCGATGCGGACGTTCCTGGCGTGGTGCGGGCACGCGGCCCGTCCGGTCTGTTCCGTTATCGCGACGCAGTTGTCGTGATGGCGGCGGCTGTCGTGCTGCGTGCGAGGCATCCGGCGCGCCGCCGCCGTTTTGAACACGTTAGCGGCGCGGCCGGCAAAGACGAACGAAGCAATTTCGATAAGGATTTCGAGGAGGGTGGAAGAAGGCTTGCAGGAGAAGTGGGGTGGGGCGAACGGGCGGGGTGGCGGCCATGCCCGTTCGAGGTGTGTAAGACGTGGATGATCGCTGGGGATTGGCGCGGTGTCGTCGTTTCGACGGCCGACCGGTGAGGCCGATTCGAGGCTGGCTCGTCAGGATCGCGAGCGCTCGGCCGAGGCCCGCCGCCAGCGTGGCGACGGGTTCTCGCCGAATTGTCGGGTCAGCGCGGGGCGACGATCGACGACGACGGCGGCGTTCAGGCTGCCGCCGCCTGAGGAATCGCGTCCTGCCGATCGCCCCCCAGGATCTCGACAAGACTGGTCAGCATCCGCGCCAACTCGCCCGTCATCAGCGTGAAGTCCGAATCGAAGCGTTCATCGTCATTCTGCGCGGTCGGGTCCGCCGCCTCCTTGATCACGTCGAGCGGCGTGACGCGCTTGATCGTCAGCGACGGCGTCAGCACGAACGAAATCCGGTCATCCCAGGTCATCGCGAGGCGCATGCATTGTTTGCCGGCTTCGATGTGTCGGCGCATGTCGTTCGCTTCCAGCGCGTGGCCCACGTATCGCACCGTGGCGCCGCCTTCGCCGCTCGAACGCAACTCGGCGTCCTGGTCCACGGTGAATCCGCCGGGCGCGTCGCCGGACAGCAGCCAGTCCGTCATCGCGGCGACCGGCGAGCGCGCGACCTGAACGCCGGCGAGCGGCAGTTGGTCGATCGATTTGACGAGCAGGCTGCGAACGTCGTCGGCAAGCGCCTGCGCAGCCGCATCGATGACGAGCCAGCCGTTCGCCGTGTCGATCCATACGCGGGTATCGCGGCGAATGCTGAATGCGCGCGGCAGCAGTTCGTCGGTCACCTGTTCCTTGAGTTCGCGCATTTGCTTGCGGCCGACCTTGAAGCCCTGCTGCTCCTCGATTTCGAGCGCACGCGCTTTGGTCACCTGATTGACGACCGACGCCGGCAGCAGCTTCTTTTCGGCACGAAACAGCAGCAGCATCTGCCGGTTGTTCGAATACACGAGCGCGCCGTCGTCACGCGGCGACGCCCATCCGGCGCGCTGCATCTCGACGCTGCTGCCTGGCTGGAACGCATGGGGCGCCAGCCATTTTTCCATCTGGTCGGGGGTAACGGCCCAGGGTGCGGGAAGACGGTGAAGCTGAAGGTTCTTGAACCACATAGGCGTACGGGCAAAGCGCGTCATTCTATATGACGGAGAGGGTTGCCGGCCATGAACGGTCGTGAGCCTGCAGCGACAAGATGCCTGGCGGGCCACTCGACCCCCGAAAGCGGACGGCCACGCACTGCAGGACCGCCGTTCGTTTTTGAGCTTGACGCCGGCCTTCCGCGAATGGCAATTCTTGCTTCCGGTCTGGCAAAGCGTTCGTTACGGCCGACCGCTCATTTTCTTGAAGATCAGCGGCATTGCGTCCGCATCCAGCGCGGCCATGTCCACGAGTCGCAGCGACTTCACCATCTCCAGCGTCGAGCGCTTGTACTTCTGGAAATGCGGCGATTTGATATGCGCATCGTAAGCGTCGCGGCTGGCATAAATTTCCAGAATCCTGATGTGCGTCGGACTGTCCTTTTGAGCGGTCGGGAAAATGCACAGCACTCCCGGTTCCGCGCGTACCGACACCTCAGCCTCCTCGTTCAGAATGCGCTGATATTCGTCGAGATGCTGATTGAATATTTCGATTTCCGAGATTCGGACCAACATTTTCGGCTCCTGCGCGTGGACGTTACCGTGCTTGCCCAACCACAGCAGCACACACATCATCACGAGCACGAAGATGACAGGGCGGCGGTATTCGATGAACGGGCGGTTCATAGATCGATCTGCGTTCGACGTTCGGCCACGGACGGCACTTCGGATGGCGGGGGCGCGTGCGCGACGTACCGCCATCCGTTTGCTTCGCCGGTCGGGACATTCAGTGCCGAGGCGACGAGATCGTCGGCGGATGGTCCGGAAGCGGCGGCACGATGCCATCAACCAGATGCGGGACATACGGCGCTTCGAGCGCAGCGATTTCGTCCTGCGTTAGTGCGAAGTCGAGCGCGCTGATTGCGGTGGCCAGATGCTCGGGCTTCGTCGCACCGACGATCGGCGCCGTGATCCCGGGCTTCGCCAGTAGCCACGCCAGCGCAACGTGCGCCCGCGGAACGCCGCGAGCCTCGGCGATGCGCGCCACGACGTCGACCACCTTCCGGTCCTGGATTTCAGCGTTCCGATACATTGCCAGCGCAAAGGCATCGTTCTGCGTGCGGTGCGTGGTTTCGCTCCAATCGCGCGTCAGCCTGCCACGCGCCATCGGGCTCCATGGAATGACCCCGACGCCCTGGTCGGCGCAAAGCGGCAACATTTCGCGCTCCTCCTCCCGATAAAGGAGGTTGTACTGCGGCTGCATGGAGATGAAGCGTGTCCATCCGTTGCGCTCCGCGATGTGCTGCATCTTGGCGAAGCGCCATGCTTCCATGGACGATGCACCGATGTAGCGGGCCTTGCCCGACTTCACGATGTCGTGCAGCGCCTCCATCGTTTCTTCTATGGGCGTGCCGTGGTCGAAGCGGTGGATCTGGTAGAGGTCGACGTAATCCATCCCGAGCCGGCCGAGGCTGTCGTCGATCGACTGAAGCAGCGCCTTGCGCGACAGAAACCCGGTATTGGGCGCGTTACGCCACGGAAAGAAGGCCTTGGTCGCGACGACGATCTCTTCGCGCCGTGCCATGTCGTTGAGCGCCCGGCCCGTGATCTCTTCGGAACTTCCGCCCGAATAAATGTTGGCAGTGTCGAAGAAATTGATGCCCGCTTCGAGGGCCTGCCGAAAAAACGGACGAGAGGCCGCTTCATCCAGTGACCAAGGCTGGGGCAGGCGAGTCGGCTCGCCATAGCTCATGCATCCAAGGCAGAGACGAGAGACTTTCAGGCCCGTTCGGCCCAGATTGACATATTCCATATTCAGCTTGAAGGGTTTGGGACGACACAGCACCACTGGACATACCGCGCAAAGCCTGTGGCTCGCGGTCGACCTTGCGCAATCACCACACGAAAAACACGGATTGACTTCGGGGTAGACGCTGCCGAATCGTCAAGCGTCGCGCGACGCAAACAGCGATTCCCAGCCGACGAAAGGGCCGAGCGGAATGATCTCCCAGTCGATCAGGCCGACCTTGGCAAGCGGAAACTCGGCGAGCGCCTGCCTTGCAGCGTCCACCGAATCGCTCTCGGCAATGATGGCGACGCCCGGGCGATCCTGACGGAACGAGATTTCGCGCACGAAGCCGTTTTTATAGAGATGCCACGCATGGCGCGCTTCTTCGACGAGGTGAGGTTGATAGGCTTGCGGGCTGGCGCCGGGCAGCGGGACATCGAGGCAAAGTAATTTCATCGTGCGGCTCCTGACTTGAACTGGCCGGTCACTTCGGCGACGCGCTCGCCAAGATGGGCAGCCGTTTCGATATCGCTCTGGATGGGCGTGATGTCCGGCGACGCGTCATCCGATTGCGCCATGGCGCCGAGCCAACCGCCGACACGATTCTTCTCCTGCGGCTGCTTCGCGGTGTGGCCATAGCCACTGTCATAGAGGACGGTAATGAGCATTCAGGTCTCGCAAGGTTCGCGGCAGTGGCGATGCTCGGCATTGTGGCCACCGTCAATCGTTACGAGAAGTTCCGACAGGGTTGAACCACCCTCAACTGGAAGTTTAGAATCCTCCTGCGCAGCAACGACGAGCGCGATGACCGTCATGGAGAAAATGTGGATTCTTCGCAGCGTGTTCGAGCCATCATTTCCCTGGTCCAGGCCGTGGACGCGGGAAGTTTTGCGGCGGCGGGCCGGCAATTGGGCGTCACGTCAGCCGCCGTGAGCAAGAATGTGGCGGGCCTCGAAAAAGCATTGGGCGTGCGGTTGATGAATCGCACGACCCGTTCGCTCAAGCTGACTGAAGAAGGGGAGGCGTTTCTCCGCCACGCGCGCATCGCGCTCGAAACGCTGGATGCGGCGATCGATTCGGTTGCCGCGCAGCGCGCGGTGCCGACCGGGCGCGTTCGTATTTCGACAAGCGCGGCCTTCGGGCGCGACCATGTACTGCCGGCGTTGCCTGCGTTGCTCGCGCGTTATCCCGGCCTGTCGGTCGAAGTCGACTTTGACGATCGGGTCGTCGATCTTGTCCGGGACGGTTACGACATTGCGGTCAGAGGCGGCAACATCCCGGACTCCGCGCTGGTGACCCGCCCGGTTTGTCGCTTGAATACCGTGCTGGTTGCGTCTCCCGACTATCTGGCGCGCCATGGCGTGCCCGAGACACCGGATTCGTTGCGCGTGCACCGACTCATTGCACGGCGATTCCTGAGCGGTCAGGTCGCGTCGTGGAATTTCAACGGTGACGACAAAAGCATCACGACGCTCGATCCGTCCGGCAAAGCGACGCTGACGCTGTCTGCACCGGAATCCCTGGTCCAGGCGGCATGCGACGGCGTTGGCATTGCCGAGGTCGGCGTTCATCTTGCGTGGGATCGGTTGCGTTCCGGTTCGTTGAAGACAGTCCTCCAGCAGTTTCACCATCCCGGAACATACGAGATGGTGATGCAGTACCCGCACCGGGCACTCGTGGCGCCACGGGTGCAAGTCACCGTGAAACATCTGCTGGACGCACTCACGGCAGATAGCAAACTGCATGTGCCTATGGACGCGTTGGATGCCTATGCCGCATAGAGGTGAGCCGCGTTTCGTTGGTATCGAGGCGCGCGTTGTGCTCGTCGGCCCGAAACCGTGATGCTGCGTGCACAGCATCGTGGCGGCGTCGAGCCGTAACCGCCGAGAACGAGACAATCGACGGTTGCATCAAGATTGATGACAATGGAAACCAGTCGAACAACGGGGAAAAAACAATGATGACTTCCGGCGACGGCCTGACCAGCCCGGCGCGGCTCCTGCGACTCGCCTCCTGGGCGATTGCGATCATCTTCGCCGTCTTTCTGAACATGCTCGGCAGTCTCGTGATCCGCGACATGGCGTTCGCCCCGAGGGGCGGTCCGCCGGTCATCGAGCAATTCGCCGACGCGCCGGCAAAAGCGCGGCTGGACGCCGCGCGGCGCCAGTTGCGGGCGCAGCGCGACGCGCTTGCCGAGAAGGCCGATACGATGGAAGTGGCGCGCGGCCGCGCCGCGAAGGAATACGCGGCCGAGAAGGAAAGCTTCCGCAACTGGCTGGCCACCCGCGCGGTGACAGGGGACGGGGCGAGGAACCCTGACATTCTGGCGAGAACGCGCAAGCTCGATACGCTCCAGGCCGTGGTGGTCAACTGGCAGCATCAGATCGACGCGATCGGCGACCAGCAACGGGCACTGGCATCGCAGCAGGCTCAAGTCGACACGCAAATCGCCGAAGCGGACGCAGCCGCCGAACGGCGCTTCGACGACGCAACGCGGCACTACGAGATGCAGGTGTTCGGACTGCGACTGGCGCTGACGCTGCCGATCCTGCTGGTCGCGACCTGGCTGTTCATCCGCTATCGGAAGGCGCGCTACTGGCCGTTCGTGTACGGTTTCGGCCTGTTTGCATTGAGCGCGTTTTTCATTGAACTGGTGCCGTACCTGCCGAATTTCGGTGGCTATGTGCGGGTCCTGGTCGGCATCGTGCTCACGGTATTCGCCGGCCTTTACATGATGAAGGCCTTTCAGCGCTATGCCGAGCGAAAACGGCTCGAATTGCAGCAGGATCAGGGCGAACGCGCGCGGACGATCGGATATGAAAAAGCCGTCCGGTCGCTCGAGAAAAAGCGTTGCCCGTCATGCGACAAACAATGGAATCTCGGCGGCGACGACTCCACGTTCTGCGTACATTGCGGATTGCGGCTTTTCAACGTATGCGAATGCGGTGGCCGGAATTTCTTCTTCTTTCCGCATTGCCATCAATGCGGCGTTGCGCAGGGCAATGAGTCGCCGGCGTCATCCGACTGACGGTCCGCGTGACGCACCGCACTGCACCGGCGTCGGCGTTGGCGTACGACGGTCCCGAACACGTCAGTCGCGTTCGTCACTCGATGACGCGCGCCGGCGTCGACAACTCCGCCAGCTGAAACAGACAATCCCCGCGCTGGACCTGCGCGGGTACCCGCTTGCACACCACTTCGCCATCGCCGTTGAACCGGTGCAGCACCGGTTCGCGTAACGGCGTATCGGGGAAATGCACCCACGCGGCCGGCTGGCCGGCTTTCACCTGGTCGCCGAGTTCGACGAGCGGCTCGTACAGCCCGCGCTCGTACGCATAGACGAAATGACGATCGCCGTCGACGCGCATGAAACGCGTGACGGTCGGCGGCGCGTCGGGCACGAGCGCGCCATGCAGCAGGCCGATATAGCCGAGGTAATGCAGCAGCCCGTGGCGGCCGAGCCGGATCAGCGACGGATCGGCCATGCCGGCGCCGCCGAGTTCGGTGACGATCGAGATCGCGCCTTGCCGACGCGCGGCCGATGCCGAATGCACGGGATTCGGCGCGTGCAGCAGCGCATTGTGCAACCCGAACGCGACGAGCAGCCCGTTGAGCTTCTCGGCTTCGTCGGCGTCGAGCGGATCGATCGCGAGCATGTTGCCGCCCTGGTACAGCAGCGAGCTGCCGCCCGAATGCAGATCGACCAGATACTGCGCGCGCGACAGCAGCGCGTGTTCGATGTAGTGGGCGATCATCTGCGTCGGCGTGCCGGTCGGGTCGCCGGGAAAACTGCGGTTCAGGTTGCCTTCGTCGAGCGGCGACACGCGCAGGCCCGCATCCGCCGCCGGGAAATTCGCCATCGGCAGCAGGATCAACTGGCCGCTGACCATGTCGGGTTCGATCTCGCGCATCAGCTGCGACACGATGATCTGGCCTTCGTACTCGTCGCCGTGGTTGCCGGCCATCACGAGCGCGACCGGGCCGTCGCCGTTGCGGATCGACGCGATCGGAATCGGCAGCCAGCCGTAGGCGGAGCGGTGCACGGAGTGCGGTAGCCGCAGGTAGCCCGCGTGCTTGCCTTGCGCGTCGAGATCGATTTCGCAGTGGATGGGATTTCGGGGAGAGGAAGAGGCGGTCATGGCGGTATCGTTCGATGAACGGAATCTGCCATCTTATAGGGGAAACCGGCCGCGCGCGGCGGGCGGGGCGGGATCGACCGCGAGACGCGCGACTGCGGCCGGGCGCGTTGCCGTGCGTTGGCGGCCCGCCACGCGCGGCCGCGCGATGTTGCAGCGATGAACGCATGCCGGTGCGCCAGCCGGCTGCATTCGCGCGTCGCGTTTCGCGCCGATCCCTTGTCGCGACAGGGCCGGCGCGTACGACCGGCTTACCGGCCGGATGTTTCAGCTTCGAGACGTCCTTCTTCCCACAGTGCCCAGAAACGGCTGCCGGCGCGATACGGATTCGCACGCCGCGCGGCGTGATCGGCGACGCCCTGGCGAAACGCGCCGTACAGCGTGAGCGGCGGATTGTCGATGCATGCGGCTTCGTACGCGGCCGGCATCCGGCGGTCGGACACGAGCCGGCGAATCAGCGATGCGCCGTCGATCACCGCCTGTTCGTCGATGATTTCGGTTCGCGCGAGGACGTCGACGGTATTCATGTTGATCTCCCTGAAACGTTCTTTCCCCATCAAGGAGCAATAAGAATGCCAGCCGGTAAATACCGCGCTCGGCCTCGATCGTGCGGGCTTCTGCCGTCATCGTGCCGGGCGCCGGACGGCGATGTTACGGAACACGTCACGTGACATGCGAACGCGCGGCGTCACGTGCGAACCCGCAAAGCGTTTCGGAATTGAATCGTCGGGAGGCGGCGGCAGGCCGGGAAAGGACGGGGGCGCGGCGCGCGTCGGCGGCTCAGGTCGTGGCGGCCGGCGCCATGCGGCGGCTGCCGCTGCCGCTCGAGTAGAAGCAGTAGATGCCCTTGCCGGCCGACTTCGCGTCGTACAGCGCGCTGTCGGCCTGCTGGATCAGCTCGTCGGGCGAGCCGTGCCCGTCGTCGAGCGCGATGCCGATGCTGATGCCGATGCACACGGTCTCGCCGATCGACAGCGTATACGGCGCCGAAATCTGCCGGATGATCCGCGCGGCGAGGATCGAGCATGCCTGCATCGTCGTGTCGTCGATCGCGACGACGAATTCGTCGCCGCCGATGCGCGCGGCGAGCTCGCCCGGCGGCAGCGTCTTGCCGAGCCGCTCGGCGACCTGCGTGAGCACTTCGTCGCCGGCCTGGTGGCCGAAGCGATCGTTGATCGACTTGAAGCCGTCGAGGTCGAGATACATGACGGCGAGCGCGGGGCTCGGCAGCCGCGGCCGGCGCGCGAGCATCCGCTTGAGCGCCGCATGCAGTTCGTGGCGGTTCGGCAACCCCGTCAGCGCGTCGTGCCGCGCGAGGTGCCGGATATGCCGTTCGGTCTGGCGGCGCGCGGTGACGTCCTCGACGATGATCACCGCGTTGCCGTCCGGCACGCGGTGACGCGTCAGTTCGAGCTGGCGGCCGTCGGCGAGCACGATGTCGAGCGGCCCGGACTCGGCGCGGCTCAGCCACGCGTCGCACTGCGCGGCGAGGCTGGCGTCGCCGGGATCGGTCACGGCATGCGTGCCGAGCGCGGCGACCACGGCCGGCAGCGGCGTATCGAGCATGATCTCGCGCGGCGAGCCGAACAGTTGTGCGGTGCGCCGGTTCGCGACGATCACGCGGCTGTCGCCGTCGATCATGCACAGGCCGTGCGGCATGTAGGTGAGGGCGGCGTCGAAGCGCGCGACGAGTTCGGCGTTGCGCTGGCGTGCGGCGATCAGCGCGACGAGCACGCGGTAGTGACGCTGCACCACCGTGCGCATCGCCGCCAGATAGATCGCGATCGGCGGCACCAGCAGCCACGCGCCCGGCCGCGGGGCCAGCAGCGCGCCGACGCCGATCGGCAGCACGCCGAGCGTGACCTGCGTCATCGCGAGCCGCGGCAGCGCCGAATTGCGCGACGCGATCCCGCCGAACACGCCGCCCGCGACCATCACGGACAGCGTGCCGAGCTCGACGTCGGCGGCCTGCACGCAGCCCATCACGCCCAGGCCGAGCACGAAGCACGCGACGAGCGACACCGGCGCATAGCGCATCGCCCAGTACTCGGCGCGATCGTCGCCGGCGTCGCGGCGCACCGTGTAGGCCCGTACGATCGACAGGCGCGCAAGGAGCAGGCCGACGTCGAAGACGAGCCACGCGAGGCACCACAGCTGCTGCAGCCGCATCAGCGCGACGGCCGCGACGAAGCCGCTCGCGAGACCGGACAGCGCCATCGGGCGCACGTCCTCGAACAGCGTCACGAGCATCGACGGACGCAGCGCGGCCGTCACGCGGTGGTTACCGGAGGGGGGAGTGGCGAGAACGGAGTTCAGGAGAGACGCCCTGACTGCCATGGTTGTCGACCTCGACACGATGTTGCGATGGCTGGCGGCTCCGCACGGCACGTGGCGGAAGCCCGGCCGAGCCGGATGCGCACGACATTACCACGAAAAACCGGCGGTGCGGGCCGGCCGGCGGCACCGTGCATCCCCTAGTGCCTTGGTCGTCAGCCCCGGCTGCGAGAGGCTTGCGGATGCGGCGGCGCGAAGGCAGCGTTCGTTGCGAACGGAACGATGTGCGGCGGCCGCCGAAGCCGGCGCGGCGGCATCCGGCCGCATGCAAACGGCAAACGAATCGCGTCCCTGCGACCACCCGCCGCAGCGCGGCCGAATCCCGTTATAAGAATTCCAATAAGTATTTCATGCGGGAAATACTATAGGCGATATATCAAAAACAATGCCAGAATGCGCGCCGCTCCGAACGCCGCGACACCCGATCGCCGTCCGAGCCGCCTCAGGAGGTTCCCCCAATGAAAAACCACGGCCTGTCACGGCGGGGTTTTCTGAAAGCCAGCGTGCTGGCGGGCGTCGCGGTGTATGTCGCGCCCATCGGCAGCCGCGCGTTCGCGGCGCTCTTCGAAGAAAAACTCCTCACGCCCGTCAAATGGGATAGCGTCACCGGCATCCCCCGATTCCGCATCGACGGCGTCGCGAAGGTCACGGGCTCGAAAGTGTTCGCCCGCGACGTGCGAGCGACCGACATGCCGCACTGGCCGCAGCAGCAATCGCACGCGCTGATCCTGCGCGTCACGCAGGCCGACCGGACGTACGAAGGCTTCGACCTGTCGCTGCTCGGCGACGAGCTGAAACCGGACCGCGTGGTCACGGCCGACGATCTCGCGCGCGACGGCGTCGCGTTCCCGGCGTTCTACGGCGACGACATGCTGTTGCCGGCCGGCAAGACGCCCGCGTATCTCGGCCATGCGGTCGCGATCCTGATCTATCACGACTTCGCGCGCTTCCGCTTCGCGAAGAACGCGCTGAAGTTCCGCGACGACGTGATCCGCTACGGCGCGGTCACGGGCCCGCTCGAGCGCGATCCGTGGGGCACGTTCCGCTACGTGCGCGTGGGCGGCAAGACGGCCTATGACGACGACGTCTATTCGAGCCTGAAGGACGCGCCGATCTTCCCGAGCATGATGCGCAAGCATCTGCCGGTCTGGCCGGACGGCAAGGAGCACGGCAAGCTCGACGAACAGGGGATGTTCCTCGCCGGGCAGATCGCCGCCGAACTCGACCAGCCGTCGGCCGACTGGCTCGTGTTCGACCGCGAATACAACACGCAGTCGGTCGACACGGCCGCGCTCGAGCCCGACAACGCGAACTGCTGGTACGACGCCGCGACGCAATCGCTGCATCTCGTCGTGCCGACGCAGTCGCCGCTGGAAGTGTCGGAGAACGCGGCCGCGATGGTCGCGAAATGCCGCTTCCCGGTGAAGAAGTTGTTCGTGCATCCGTGCTACACGGTCGGCTACGGCTCGAAGGATCACTTCAACGTGCCGTTCTACGGCCTCGTCTGCGCGCTGTACGCGGACGGCCGCCCGGTGCGTTTCGCGAACGATCGCTACGAGCAGTTCCAGACGTCGCTGAAGCGTCACGCATTCAAGATGCATTACCGGATCGCGGTCGACCGCAACACCGGCCTGCTGCAGTCGTTCAAGGGCGACTTCGAGGCGAACGGCGGGGGGCGCTCGAACTTCTCGCCGTCGGTCGCGATGGTCGGCGCGACGGCCGCGCAATCGATCTACTACTTCCCGAAGAGCGACCTCGCGGCGGTCGCGATCGCGTCGCGCGCGATCGACGCCGGTTCCGCGCGCGGCTACGGCACGCTGCAGAGCATGGCCGCGACCGAGGTGGCGGTCGACGAGATCGCCGCGCAGCTGAACATCGACCCGATCGACTTTCGGCTGCGCAACGCGCTGCGTTCGGGAATGAAGAACACGCAGGGGGCGATTCCCGCCGGTGCGCTGCGCGTCGACGAAGTGCTCGAGCGCGCGAAGCAGCATCCGCTGTGGACGCGCCGTGCCGCGCGCAAGGCGGAATTCGAGGCCGCGCATCCGGGCAAGCGCTACGGCGTCGGCTTCGCGTGCGTGCAGAAGGATTTCGGCACGGGTGCGGAAGCGTCGTTCGCGAAGGTCGAATTCGACGCGCACGGCAAGGTATCGCTGCATCACACGGCGGCCGAGATCGGCACCGGGATGTCGACGTCGCAGGCCGTCGCGGTCGCGAAATGGCTCGGCCGTCCGGCGACCGACGTGCGCGTCGCGCTGACCGAATGGCCGGACCTGCCGGTCGAGACGAGCGGCGACCCGTACCTGATGTCGCAGGCCGATCAGGACCGCCTGAGCGCGAACCCGCGCTGGTCGCCCGGCTATGCGTCGCCGTCGAGCGCGACGAACTCCGCGTACTACTTCACGCACAGCACGCGCGAAGCCGCGCGCGCCGTGTTCCGCTACGGGCTGTGGCCGGCCGCGATGTCGATCTGGACGCGCGGCCTCGGCGGCGGCCAGGCCGCGCCGTACACGATCCGCATCGAGGACGCGCGCTGGGTCGACGGCAAGCTGACCGCCGACGGCCTCGAGCCGCTGACGTTCGAGCAGCTCGCGAAGCAGGCGCATGCGCTCGGCCTGCCGACCGGCGCCGTCGTGCACGTGTTCAACCGCTGGCAGTGGACCGACGCCGAATTCGAAGTGGGCGGCGCGGTCGAGCGTCTGCCGATCGACGGGCTGTCGCTGCGCGTCGGCGCGCCGAAGACCGGCGACGACGGCCCGCTGCCGGGCACCGCCGCACCAGCCGGCGCGACCGCACTGCGCGGCACGCTGCCGCCGACCGCGAACGGCTATCGCGTGCTCGATCGCAAGCGCGTGTTCATCCCGCCGACGAGCCGCAACAACGCGGCCGTCACGTACTACACGGCGGTGGGTACGCTCGTCGAGCTGGCCGTGCACGAAGCGACCGGCAAGGTCGAACTGCTCACGCACCACTCGATCATGGAATGCGGGAACCAGATTTCGCCGCAGCTCGTATCGGGCCAGTTGCAGGGCGGTCTCGCGATGGGCATCGGCCATGCGCTGCACGAGTACCTGCCGCTCTACGAGGACGGCCCCGGCAACGGCACGTGGAATTTCAACCGTTACCAGCTGCCGCGCGCGTCCGACGTCGCCGTATGGACGCAGACGGGCGACGTGCTGCCGCCGCTGTCCGAGACCGATCCGCCGAAGGGCGTCGCCGAAGTGGTGATGATTCCCGTCGTCGGCGCGATCGTGAACGGCATCGCGCACGCGATCGGCCATCGTTTCACCGACCTGCCGGTGACCCCGCAAAAGATTCAGGAGGTGCTCGCATGACGACCGCCCAAACCGCGGCTTCGGCCGCGAGCGCCGGCGCGGCTGCGTCGAATGCGGCTTCGGCCGCTCCGGCATCCGTACCTGCTGCACCCGCCGCGGCTTCGGCGCCCGTCGAGCGTCCGCTCGTCCGGTTCCAGCAGAAGCCGCTGTCGGTCAACATCAACGGCAAGTCGGTCGGCCCGATGCCGGTGCCGGAAGGGCTGATGATGATCGAGTTCCTGCACGAGTACCTGGGCCTCACCGGTTCGCGGCTCGGCTGCGGGCAGGGCGTCTGCCACGCGTGCGTCGTGATCGTCGACAAGCCGGATGGCACGAGCGACGAAATGCGCACGTGCATCACCGGCGCGCACTTCTTCCACGGCCGTTCGATCCGCACGATCGAAGGCCACGCGAAGCGCAACGAAGCCGGCGAAGTGGTCGAGCTGTCGCCGATCCAGCAGAAGTTCCTCGAGCATTTCAGCTTCCAGTGCGGCTACTGCACGCCGGGTTTCGTCAACGCGGCGACCGTGCTGATCGAGCGCCTGAAGCGCGAGCCGATCGCGAAGGCCGACGTGGAACGCACGATCACCGACGCGCTGAACGCGCACCTCTGCCGCTGCACGGGCTATGTCCGCTACTACGAAGCCGTGAAGGACGTGGTGCTGACGACGCCGGGACTTGTGAAGGAAGCCCCATGAAACGCACACACGCTCATCGTGCCGCGCGGGCCGCGGGCCTGCCCGCGCTCGCGGCGTCCTTTGCGCTGCTGCTCGCCGCGTGCGGCGGCCACGACGCGCCGGCGTCGAGCGCGGCTTCCGGCGCACCCGGCGCCGACGCGGTCGCGCGCGGGCGCTATCTCGTCAAGGCCGCCGACTGCGCGGCGTGCCACACCGCGAAGGACGGCGCGCCCTTCGCCGGCGGCGCGGCGCTCGAATCGCCGTTCGGCACGTTCTACGGCTCGAACATCACGCCCGACAAGGATCACGGGATCGGCGGCTGGAGCGCGGACGATTTCTACGCCGCGCTGCACGACGGCAAGGCGCCGGGTAAGCGCCTGTATCCGTCGATGCCGTACACGTCGTACCGGCAGCTCACGCGCGCCGACGCCGACGCGATGTACGCGTACCTGATGACGGTCAAACCCGTCGCGCAGGAAAACCGCGCGCACGACCTGAAGTTCCCGTACAACCTGCGCTTCGGCATGGTCTTCTGGGACATGCTGTTCCTGAAGGACAGTCTGCCGGATGCATCGGCCGGACAATCCGCCGACTGGCAGCGCGGCCGCTATCTCGCGGGCGCGCTCGGCCACTGCGCGGAATGCCACACGCCGCGCGCGTTCACGGGCCAGCTCGACGGCGCGAAGCCGTTCGCGGGCGCCGCGCTCGGCCGCGTGGCCGCGCCCGACATCACGCCGGCCGGCCTCGCCGCGCGCGGCTGGACGGGCACCGACCTGCAGACGTTCTTCGGCGTCGGCATCGCGCCGCAAGGCTCGGCGTTCGGCGAGATGTATCCGGTCGTGCACCTGAGCACGCAGTATCTGACGAAGGACGACCTGCGCGGACTGTCGACGTACCTGCTCGGCGATACGCCGCCCGCGCCGCAACCGGTGAAGCCGGTGTCGGCCGATGCCGCGCAACTGGCGGCCGGGCGCTCGGTGTATCTCGCGGTGTGCGCGGGCTGTCACGGCTTCAACGGCGAAGGCAAGCCGCACGTGGCCGTGCCGATGAACGGCAACTCGACGCTGCGCCAAGGCGACCCGCGCAACCTGCTGGTCGCGATGCTCGACGGCATCGACGAGCAGAAGTTCGCCGGCTTCGAAAACCTGCAGCCGATGCCGGGTTTCGCGAAAACGCTGAGCGACGACGAACTCGCCCAGCTCGCGAACTATCTGCGCGCGACGTGGGGCGGCCAGCCCGCGAGCGTCACGCCGGCCGACGTGAAGGCGATGCGTTGAGTCGTGCCGTGGGGTAGCGCGTCGCGCGCGAGCAGCCGGTTTCCGGTGCTCGCGCGTGACTTCGTCGCCTCATGTTCCTCACGGCGGCGCGTCAGTAGCCGCCGCCTCCACCCCCACCGCCTCCGCTGCCTCCGGAGCCGCCGTACCGGCTCGTGCCCGGCCCTTGCGACGTACCGCTGCCCGACGACGTACAGCCCGCCGACAGCACGAGCACCAGCGCCGCGACCAGCGCAGCGGCCAACGTTGCCGATTTCATCAGAATTTGCTCCGAGAAACCCCCGCCATTGATGGCGGGAATGAAAGGAATGCCGTTGACAGGCAGCTTCTTCCACGGGTTAGGATCACCTGCATGATCCTTGTCTATCGCTACCGCGTGAAGTCGCTCAACGGACTGCTTAACAAGCAGAGCCGTGTGGTGAACTACGTCTGGAACTTCTGCAACGACACGCAGAAGCACGCGCTCAAGTGGGGCAAGAAGTGGCCTACAGGATTCGACCTGAACGTGCTGACGACCGGCAGCAGCAAGGAACTCGGTATTCACTCCGGCACGGTCAACGCGACGTGCGAGCAATACGCGAAGTCGCGCAGTCAGCACCGTCGGCCCTACCTGCGCTATCGCGGCAGGAAATCGCTCGGCTGGGTGCCGCTGAAGGGGCGCGACCTGAAGCGCGAGGGCGACGCGTTCCGTTTTGCCGGCAACACGTTTCGCGTGTTCAACAGCCGGCCGCTTCCCGAAGGCAAGATCAAGGACGGGACCAACTTTGCGCAGGATGCACGCGGCAACTGGTTTCTCAACATCGTGATCGAGATGCCCGATGTGCAGGCTCGCCCGATCCGTTCCGGTGTCGGCATCGATCTCGGCCTGAAAGACTTCGCCACACTTTCGACTGGTGAGAAGCTGCCCAATGACCAGTTCGGTCGACGCGCGGCGGAAAAGCTGGCGAAAGCGCAACGGGCGCGAAAGCACAAGCGGCATATCGCGAAGCTGTACGCCAAGGTCGCGAATGCCCGTGCCGATTTCCAACACAAGCTCGCGCTCGATCTGGTGCGGCGTTTTGATTACATCGCGGTCGGCAACGTGTCGACCGTGAAGCTCGCCAGAACCAGGATGGCGAAAAGCGTCTACGACGCATCCTGGTCGTCCTTCCGAAACAAGCTCCGCTACAAAGCGATCGCGCACGGGGCCACGTTCGAGGAAGTCGACGAAAGCGGTTCGACCCAGTCCTGTTCGGCGTGCGGGTCGAAAGACAGCACGACGCGGCCGAAAGGTATCGCGGGACTGCGAATAAGAGAGTGGGCCTGCAGTGACTGTGGTGTCGAGCATGATCGAGATACCAACGCTGCGCTGAACATTCTCCGATGCGGACGTGCATCGCCAGGTGTGGGAATCCTCCGCCTTTAGGCGCGGAGGAGGACGTCAATGCGATCTCCTTGCTGCGCGCAGGCAACAGGAAAGGCGGTTCGCGTGAACCGCGTCTGCGCGATGACAAGACGTTTCGGCGGGGCGTTTATTCCATGCTTTTTGCGTATCGCGGCGGCGTTGGCGTCGGCGTCGGCGTCGGATCAACGATAGACGAGATCGGCGCGGCGGTTCTGCGCCCACGCTTCCTCGTCGTGGCCGAGCGCGACCGGCTTTTCCTTGCCGAGGCTGACGGCCTCGAGTTGCGTCGCCGGCACGCCGAGCGTTTCAAGCGCGCTCGCCACGGCCTGCGAGCGGCGCTGGCCGAGCGCGAGGTTGTATTCGGACGTGCCGCGCTCGTCGGTGTTGCCCTGGATCAGCACGCGCCGCGCGGGATGGCTGCGCAGGTAGTCGGCGTGCGCCTGCAGCAGCGACTGGAATTCGGGCTTCACCGAGTACTGGTCGAAATCGAAGTAGATGCTGCGCTTCGCGAGCGGGCTGTTCGGATTGTTCAGATCGTCGGCCGTCACCGTCGCGACGGCTTCACTCGACGGCGTCGGCGCCGCGCCGGCATTCTCGGGCGTCTTCGCCGCGTGGTGGCAACCGGCCAGCAGGACGAAAGTTGCCAGGACCGCAATTCGCTTCATTTTGCTCATCGTTCTTCTCCAGCGGTTGACTGCGTTGAAAGCGGGGCGCGCGCCATTCGCACGCAGCCGTCCGGCCGCCATGGCGCGAAAGATCAGGCTCCGTTGCCGTGATGCAGGTTCGTAAGCCGGTGGTGCGCCAGATGAAAGAATGTTGCGGCCGGAACGCCGGATCGCGGCGTCGCTGCAAACAGATTAGGAAAAATGTCACAACGTGCCCAGTTTCTCCGCATTTTTTGCGCAAACGCGACAGCCGGGAGGCATTCTTGCTTCCGTGCCTGGGGTGCGGTATGCGACGCCCGCCACGGCGAAAAAGGACGTGCAGAGGGCTCGGCCTCGCCGGTGCTGGTCACGGCGATCGGGTGATGCGGGCAGCATTCGCCGAATGCAGTCGGTCAGCCGCGTGACGGGGCCGCCCACACGCCGCATCGTCAGAACTTGTGCCGCAGCCCCAGCGCGACGACGGCCTGGTTGCTGTTCGCGGAAGGCGTCATGGTCCAGACCGTCGCGTTGAACGCCGGATTGCCGTTGCCGCCGCTCACGCTCTGGTAAGTGCCTTCGAGATACGCATCCGTGCGCTTCGACAGCGCATAGCCGGCCTGCGCGACGACCTGGTTCCATTTCGGGCGCGTCCGTCCCGTGTGGGTGTCGAAGCGGCCCATCGTGTACGTGTACGCGGCGGCGACGCTCAGCGCGCGCGTGACGAAGTAGCGTCCGTCGATCGTGAAGTTGTCGAACACCAGCGATTCGCCCTTCAGCGGCGCGATGTTGCCGCCCTGGAGCACGCCCGTCACGCCGTCGGTGGTCGAATGCGACCACGCGGCGCCGACCGAGTGCGGCCCGAACGCATAACGGCCGGCCATCGCCCAGATCTGCTGGTTGCCGCCCGTGATCGTCGCCGAGCCGTCAACCGTGCTCAGCGCGCCGTCCGGGTTCGGCGCGTGGCGGTCGCGGCTGATCTTCAGGTAGCCGGCGCCGAGCTTCAGCGGCCCGTTCGCGTACGACACGCCCGTGCTCCACACCGCGTTGTTGGAGAACTGGCCGGGCGTGTTCGAGAACCCGATCATCGCGCCGAAGGTCAACCCGCGAACCGTCGGGCTCGTGTACTTCACCGCGTTGTTGATGCGCAGGTTGCGGTTCGAATCGTCGTTGTCGTACGGGTGGACCGCAAGGTTGCCGCCCCAGCCGGGGCCGGACGCGCCGAGCGGCGTCACGAAATCGAGGATCAGGTCGTACTGGCGGCCGAAGGTCAGCGCACCGGCCGTCCTGGATTCCACGCCGAGCCACGCCTGGCGGCCGAACAGATCGACGCCTTTCTGCGACAGCTTGCCGGTGGTGCCCGAGAAGCCGTTTTCGAGCGCGAAGACCGCGGCCATTCCGCCGCCGAGATCCTCGCGGCCGCGCAGCCCCCAGCGCGACGCATTCAATGCGCCGCTCGTCATCGCGACGCCGCCGCTGCCGGGCGAGCCGGCACCGCGCGTGCGCTGGTTGGTGGAGTAGGTGATCGACGTGTCGATCAGGCCGTACAGCGTCACGCTGCTCTGGGCAAGCGCGACATCCGGCACGAAGCCGGTCAGGCAGGCGGCAATGACGGTCCCCGCGACGCGTGCGCCGGCATGCTGGTTCGTTTGGCAGGAGTGCATAGGCGTTTTGTTGTTGTTGGAGCGGCCTGGCGGCCGATGGATCGAGCGGCCATTATTGGAGATCGTGCGGCGGTCGATTAAGGCGTTGCACAGGAAAGGTCCTCTGCCCAATCACTCGGAATCGCGGTGGGGCGACTTGCGGGGAGGCGGTCGGGAAGGGGCGGGTGAGACGGCGTTCGGGGTACGGCGCGCCACCGTGCGAGGGTAGTGCGGCGACCGTCTAGCCGCGGGCGGCCGCGTCGGCGCCGCCGCTCCGATAGGCGGCGCGAACGGCGTTTGTCTTTGCTTCGAGCGCTTCTGGCGAATGCCACGGTCGCAGCCGGACGACGACGCGCGGCAGCTCGGCCAGTTGGTTGCGCAACTGCACGATCGACCGGCAGCAACCGCAAGCCGACGATTGCGCGTCGGAGGCCGCTGCGGCTTCGGCAAGCGCGGCGGTCCATTCGACGCCGCGATGGCGCCTGGCCTCGTCGAGATGCCGCAGATAACGCGCGTCGCCCGACAACGCGATCAGCAGCGCGGCCCAGTGCACGCCACGCCAGCCGAACTGCATGTTGCGTGTCAGGTCGTCCAGCAGCGCGTCGTCCAACGCGGACAGGCTTTGCTGGCACAGGTAGTGGAAGTCGAGCGGTTGATAGCGGACATGCGGGTAGTCGCGGAGCACATGCCGGAGTTCGGCGCCAGTATCGACGGTAGCGGCGAGAAACCGTTCGGCCGGCGCAGGGCGATTCAACTTCAGCGTCGGAACACCGAGGAAAAGCCGGCTGATGTCGTCGGGGTGGTAGTGCATCGTCGAGGTGATCGCTCGGGGGTACGCCGTCTGGATCGCTTACTGATTGCCGGACATCAGCGCCGTGTAACGCCGCTGCATTTCGTCGGGGTCGACCGTTTCGATCGTGTGCCCGATCAGCCAATCGTAACCGAACGGATCGCGGATTCGGCCCGAACGCTCGCCGTAGAACTGGTCCTGGGCCGCACGTGTCACGCGTGCGCCGGCCGCGACGGCGGCGGCGATCGTCGCGTCGGCGTCGTCGACATGAAGATGGAGCGCCATCGGCGCGTTGCCGTTCGGGTCGAGGGCGAAGAGATCGTATTCCGGGAACTCGTCCGAGATCATCAGCGTGCACGGCCCGAGCTGCAATTCCGCGTGACCGACGCGCCCCGACGGTTCGACGAGCCGGAATTTCTCCCGCGCGTCGAATGCCTTCGCATAGAACGCGATGGCGTCGTCCGCGCGTTTGGCGCGCAGATACGGAAAGACTTCGTGAATCGCCATGGTGCCCTCCGGTGGGTGGTGTGGGTGTAGTTCGATCCTATCGGGTATCCGGCGCCCGGTCTTGAACGGAATTGATCGCGCTGCGGCCGTACGGGACGAAATCCCGAGACCGGAATCCACCAGGATCGGACGCGATTCCACCCGGAACGACATGGAGCGGGGCAGAATAGGGCGCGCGTAGCGCATGCCGGCTGCTGTCGGCAGCGTGCCGATTCATGAAACCTGTCAAGTCTCCACGGCGTTTCCAATGCCCCCTATCTTGCGTCCCATCCGATCCGCGTCTCGAGCGGCGGCCGGCGTTGCATTCGTCGTCAGCCTGCTTGCCGGCTGCGCTGCGATGACTTCATCCGCGCCGGTCGACCCTCAGCAGCAGTTCGTTGCGGAGCAGCGAAATGCGAACATGCGGTATATCGATACCCTCGCGGCGTACAAGCCCGTTTTCCAGAATCCCGGCAACTACAGTCGAGCGCAGGTGCTGGAAAAGTACGACGCGGTTCTCTATCAATACTCGCTCGCTGCGGTGAGCTGGGTTCGCGCAATCTATCCTGCCGCCCGGCAGACGTTGCCGCCATCCCTGCAACCGTTGCCTGCGCCGTCCGGGCCGCTCAGCCTGGCGGACGTGAACCGACGCTACGAACACGCGCTCGGCATGAACGCCGGCATGTGGGAGATCAGCATGGCCGCGGATTTCGGCAAGCCGTCGAAACTGGCGGTGCCGCGATATGACGGGCCGTTGCTTTTCATGCCGTTCGCACCGCCTTTGCCGCCGCTGCAGGATGTTCGCGATCCGCAGTTCGCGAGGCTGGTGACCATGACGAAGAAGGTCGACGACGCGCAGAAGGCGGACCTCGCTCGACAGAACGCGGCGACCGCCAGGCAGATGGCGGAGAACGCCGCGATGCACGCGGCAAACCATCCTCCGGGGCCGAATCCGCTGGACTCGATCGATCCGCGGACCGGGTTGCCGTATCCAGCACCGCAACAAGACACGCAGCGCTGGTGCACGATGATGGGCAATGGTGTGGGTGGTCGGGTTCCGTGTTGAATCGGGGCGGACGACGGCGGGCTGATCCGATGTGACGTGGACGTCATCGTGATCCGCTCCGTTGCAGCCATCGCAGCCTCCGGCGCCGGGAAACCGGCAGCCGGCAGCTTACGCGGCCCGAAAGCGGACATTTCAACTTTGCCCAGATGCGACATTACTACTTTGCTCTTACATCAATGTCATACCCGGATTCAGATGTCGTAGCGCCAGCTAAATACAGATGTCGCATGTTTCATCGGCCTTTCCATCCTTTAACGTTGAAGCGCCAAGCCTGAAGCAGCAGGGCGCTTACGCTCGCCCGCGGGCCTTGGCAGACCGCCGCTCAGTTGCTGCTTTTGACGCAACTTCCAGAATCGCCGTTTCCATGTCAGCCACCGTGAACCGGCGGGGTTTCTTCGTGCCGGGTTGCGCTTCATTTGCCCGCACCGGCAGCCCGCGATGCGTTCGCGACGGCGCGGTGCCGATCCGCCGGCTGTCGCGCTGCGCCTGAAACGCTTGCGCCACCTGCAACGCGTGACTCAGCCGCTTGTGGTCCACGATTGCGCCTTGGTCGACCTCAGCCAGCCGGTCATAGGACTGAGCTGCCAGTATCTGACCGGCTGCTCGGATTTCAATCCGACCATCCGGGTACTCCCACACCTCGACGTCGCGATGTATCCACGCTCGATTCCCCGGCGTATCGTCCAGCAGGTACAGCACCCGGTCGTACTGCACCGTCAACGCCTTCGTCACCCGGCGTGTCTCACGCCAGGTCAGCAGCAGATCCAGATCCTCGTCGGATCGCAGCGGCCGATGCGCATCAAAGCCGCTGCGCGGCGGCTTCGCGAAGCGCGCGTTATACATGGCGATGAAGGAGGGCGCATAAGCATTGGCATCAGCCACCGTACCGATGCCACGCAAGCGCATCTCTTTGACCAACCGGTCCTGCAACGTCAGATGTGCTCGCTCGACACGTCCCTTGGCCGAGCTGCTGTTCGCGCAAAACGTGTCGATGTTCAGTTCGTACATCGCGCCGCCGAAGTGCGTGACGCTCTGGCCTGTCTTGCCGGCGCTCGTATTGCGGAACACGCTGTACTTGTCGCTGTAGAACGCCACCGGCTTGCCGTAACGCTCCAGATACGCCCGCGTAGCCTCAAAGTAGCTGAAGGTCGATTCGGTCGCCGTAAAGTGCAGATGCATCAACCGGCTCGTCGCGTCGTCGACGTACACCAGCAGCGTGCAGGCCGGCGCTCGTTCCTCGAACCACCGATGATCGCAGCCGTCGATCTGGATCAGTTCGCCCAGGCAGGCCCGCCGTGCTCGCGGCTGGTAGACCTTCGGCGGACGCTGCCGGCGCGGAATCCACAAACCTGCGTCTGTCATCAGCTTCCTGACCGTCTCCTTGGCCAGCCGAATGCCGTGACACTCCCAGAGCTTCTCGCAGGCCAGCGTCGGCCCAAAATCGGCGTAGCGCTCTCGAATAATGGTCAAGGCGCGTAACGCGAGCCCGTCGTCGAGCTTGCGGTTGCCTGGCCGGCCACGACGGCCCGAAGCGACGCCGTCAGGTCCGTGCTCGCGATACCGGATGACCAGCCGTTCTACCTGGCGCACGCTCAGGCCCAGCCGTTCGGCTGCACGCCCGGGCTTCAAACCCATATCCACCACGGCCTGGATCACCTTGAGTCGATCAAGCTCTCGCATCGTCAGTGTCACCAATCCGGCTGGCTGCATGGTCGGCTCCCGCGCTTGCTCAACGAGCCGTCCAGCATGCCAGCAGTCAAAAACACGACATCTGTAAATAGCCAGAACACGACATTAGGATATGGCTGCCACACATAAATCATCGATAATTCACCTTATGTCAAATTTCAAATAGCCATGATCACCCTCTATGGCGCGGGTTCGGCAATCTCGAATGCGTCCATACGCTGAAAAATCCGCCAATCGGGCGCGCCCCCAACAGCAGCGCGCCCACCCTCAACCAGCCATCAAACCGCCATCACCGTCACCGACTTCGTGACGAGATACGGCTCCAGCGCTTCCGGCCCGCCTTCCGACCCGTAGCCCGAATCCTTCACGCCGCCGAACGGCATTTCCGGCCACGGCGTCGCCGGCTGGTTGATCCACAGCATCCCGACTTCGAGGCGCTGCGTCAGCAGGTGCACGTTCGCGAACGAACGCGTGAACGCGTAGCCGGCCAGACCGAACGGCAGGCGGTTCGCCTCGGCGATCGCATCCTCGAGCTTGTCGAACCCACGAATCGCCGCAACCGGGCCGAACGGCTCGTTGTTGAACACGTCCGCTTCGAGCGGCACGTTCGCGATCACGGTCGGTGCGAAGAAGTTGCCTTCCGCGCCGATCCGCTCGCCGCCGGTCTCGATGCTCGCGCCGACCTTGCGCGCGTTGTCGACGACCGACGCCATCGCGGTCAGGCGTCGCGGGTTCGCGAGCGCGCCGAGCGTCGTGCCTTCGTCGAGACCGTTGCCGATCTTCAGCCCTTCCGCATGCTTGACCAGCGCGCGCGTGAATTCGTCGCGGATGCTGTTGTGCACGAGGAAGCGCGTCGGCGAAATGCAGACCTGTCCCGCGTTGCGGAACTTCGCACCGCCGGCGGCCTTCACCGCGAGCGCGACGTCCGCATCCTCGGCGACGATCACCGGCGCGTGGCCGCCCAGCTCCATCGTCGCGCGCTTCATGTGCTGGCCCGCGAGCGCGGCCAGTTGCTTGCCGACTGGCGTCGAACCCGTGAACGTGACCTTGCGGATCACCGGGTGCGGAATCAGGTACGACGAGATTTCAGCGGGATCGCCGTACACGAGACCGATCACGCCCGCCGGCACGCCTGCGTCGACGAACGCGCGCAGCAGCGCGGCCGGCGACGCCGGGGTTTCTTCCGGCGCCTTCACGAGGAACGAACAGCCGGTGGCGAGCGCCGCACTCAGCTTGCGCACGACCTGGTTGACCGGGAAATTCCACGGCGTGAACGCCGCGACCGGGCCGACCGGCTCCTTCACGACCGTCTGCTGCGCGCCGAGGTTGCGCGGCGGCACGATCCGGCCGTACACGCGGCGCCCTTCGTCCGCGAACCATTCGATGATGTCGGCCGCCGACAGCACTTCGACGCGCGCTTCGGTGAGCGGCTTGCCCTGCTCCTGCGTCATCAGCTGCGCGATCGCGTCGGCGCGCTCACGCACGAGCGCGGCCGCCTTGCGCATCGTTGCCGCGCGCTCGTGCGCGGGCACCTTGCGCCATGCTTCGAAGCCGCGCTGCGCGGCGGCGAGCGCACGGTCGAGATCGGCGATGCCCGCATGGGCCACCTTGCCGATCGCCTTGCCGGTCGCCGGGTTCACGACGTCGATCGTCTTGCCGCTCGCGGCGTCGACCCACTTGCCGTCGATCAGCAGTTGCGTATCCGTATAAGTCACGTTAGCCATCCAGACACCCCTACATTGCGTCGATAAAACGCGCGCGGCCGCGAACGGCCGCACGCCGGTTGACAGAAGAAAACCACGCCGCCGGGGCAGGCACGCACCCGGCGGCGTCGACGGCAGGCACGGCGGCCCGCCATCGTCGCGCGGCGCGCCGCGCTCAGTGCGCGGCCGCCGTCGCCTTGCGGAGTTTCGCGACGTCCGCCGCCTGCACGGCCGGCGCGCCGTTGTTCCAGCCGGCGCGCATGAACGTCAGCACGTCGGCGATCTGCCGGTCGTTCAACTGGTTCGCGAACGCCGGCATCGGATACGCGGACGGCACGCCGCCGATCACGAGCGTGTCGCTGCCGTTCAGCGTCACGTTGATCAGCGACGATGCATCGGTCTCGAGCACGTTCGGATTGCCGGCGAGCGGCGCGAGCAACGGCGCATAGCCGCGCCCGTCCACACCGTGGCAATGCAGGCAGTAAGCGTTATACACCTTCGCGCCCGGATCCGTTGCCGGTCGGCCCAGCGCGGCCTGCGTCGCCTTCGGATCATAGCGGTACGGCGGCGCGCCCGTGCCGCCTGCCGCCGGCAGCGATTTCAGGTAGCGCGAGATCGATGCCAGATCGTCGTCGGTCAGTTCCTGCGTGCTGTGGTTGATCACGCTCACCATCGAGCCGAACGCGGTCGCGTGCTGGTTCGCGCCGGTCTTCAGGAACTGCGCGACGTCGGCCTCGTTCCAGCGGCCGAGCCCGGTGTTGTGCTCGCCGGTCAGGTTCGACGCGAACCAGTTGTCGATCGACGCGCCCGACAGGAACGCCGCGCCGCTTTCGTCGAGCGCCTTCTCCTGGAAGCCGACACCGCGTGGCGTGTGGCACGACCCGCAGTGCCCGAGCCCCTGCACGAGATACGCGCCGCGGTTCCACATTGCGTCCTTCGCCGGCTTGTCCGCGTATGGCGTCGTGTCGAGGAACACCTTGTTCCACAACGCGAGCGGCCAGCGCATGTTGAGCGGCCACGGGATGTCGGACGGCCGGTTCGCCTGTTTCACCGGTTCGACGCCGTGCATGAAGTACGCATACAGCGCCTTCACGTCGTCGTCCCTCAGCTTCGCGTACGACGGATACGGCATCGCCGGATACAGATTGTGACCGTCCTTCGCGACGCCCTTGCGCAACGCGCCGGCGAACTCGGCTTCGGTATAGCCGCCGATGCCGGTCTCCGGGTCGGGCGTGATGTTGGTCGTGTAGATCGCGCCCATCGGCGTGACCATCTTCAGGCCGCCCGCGAACGGCGTGCCGCGCGGCGCGGTGTGGCACGCGACGCAGTCGCCGGCTTTCGCGAGATACGCGCCGCGCGCGACGAGTGCGCTGTCGGCGGCCGCCGTTTGCGCGGCCTGCGCGGCCGTGCCGGCCAGCAGTGCGGACAGCGCGAGCAGCGACGCGCGGAGCGCATTCGGGTTCAGGGTGAGATGTCGCATGGTCGTCCCCTCCTCCTCAGGCCGTTTTCAGCTGGTTGCCGACCGGCAGCTTGCGCAGCCGCGTGCCGGTCGCCGCGAAGATCGCGTTCGCCAGCGCCGCCGCGGTCGCGGCCGTGCCCGGCTCACCGATCCCGCCCGGCGCCTCGCCGCTCTTCACCAGATGGACTTCGATCGGGGGCACCTCGTTGATTCGCATCATCCGGTAGTCGGTGAAGTTGGTCTGCACGACGCGGCCGTCCTCGATCGTGATCTCGCCGTACAGCGCGCCCGTGATCCCGAAGATGATGCCGCCCTGCACTTGCGCCTCGATCGTGTTCGGATTCACGACCATCCCGCAATCGACCGCGCACACGACGCGCTTGACCTGCACTTCGCCGCCGTCCACCGCGACGTCGATGACGATCGAGAAGAAACTGCCGAACGCATGCATCACCGATACGCCGCGCCCCTGCCCCTTCGGCAGCGATGGGCCGCCCCAACCGGCCGCCTTCGTCGCGACGTCGAGCACGTTGCGGGCGCGCGGCGTCTTGTCGAGCAGCGCGCGACGGTATTGCACCGGGTCGGTCTTGGTCTGCACGGCCAGTTCGTCGATGAAGCTTTCGACGACGAACGTGCTGCGCGTCGGCCCGACGCCGCGCCAGAACGCGGTTGGCACGTGGCGCGGCTCCTGGCGCACGTAGTCGACGAGCTGGTTCGGCAGGTCGTACGGCAGCTCGGCCGCGACCTCGACCGCGTCGGGATCGACGCCGTCCTTGACCGCGGGCGGCGCGAAGCGCGCGAGAATCGACGAGCCGACGATCCGGTGCCGCCACGCGACCGGCTTGCCGTTCGCGTCGAGGCCGGCCGAGATCGTGTCGTAGTAGCACGGCCGGTACATGTCGTGCTGGACGTCCTCCTCGCGGGTCCAGATCACCTTCACCGGGGCATTGACCTGTTTGGCGACCTTCACGGCCTGCCCGATCATGTCGGTCTCGAGCCGCCGGCCGAACCCGCCGCCGAGCAGATGGTTGTGCACGACGATCTTGTCCGGCGACAGGCCGGTCAACTGCTGTGCCGTGTCCCGTGCGCGGGTTGGCACCTGCGTGCCGACCCAGATCTCGCAGCCGTCGCCGCGCACGTGCACCGTGCAGTTCACGGGCTCCATCGTCGCGTGCGCGAGCAACGGCTGTTCGTAGACGGCGTCGACGCGCGTCTTCGCGTTCGCGAACGCGTTGCCGACGTCGCCTTCCTTGCGCGCGACCGCGCCCTTGCCGTTCGCCGCCGCCTGCGCGAGATCCGCGAACAGGTCCTTCGTCGACACCTTCGCGCCCGCGCCTTCGTTCCACTTCACGACGAGCGCCGATGCGCCGCGCTTCGCGGCCCACGTGTGGTCGCCGACCACCGCGACCGCGTTGTCGACGCGCACGACCTGGCGCACGCCGGGGATCTTCTTCGCGGCCGTGTCGTCGACGCTCGCGACCGTGCCGCCGAACACCGGGCTGTTCACGATTACCGCGTACAGCATGCCGGGCAGGCGCACGTCGAGTCCGAACTGTGCGGTGCCGTCGACCTTCTCCGGCGAATCGAGGCGCTTCGCGGGCGTGCCGATCAGCTTGAAATCCGCCGGCTGCTTCAGCGCGACGTCCTTCGGCACCGGCAGTTTCGCCGCGGCGTCGGCCAACTGGCCGTACGATGCGCGCCGGCCGCTCGGCGGATGCTGCACTTCGCCGTTCGCCGCGCGGCAGCTCGCCGGATCGACGTTCCATTGCTTCGCGGCAGCCGAAACCAGCAGCGTGCGCGCGGTGGCGCCCGCGCGGCGCAGCGGCTCCCACGCGTAGCGCACCGACGTCGAACCGCCGGTGAGCTGGCCGCCGAGCAGCGGATCGAGGAACAGCTTCTCGTTCGGCGGCGCATGATCGAGCGTGACGCTCGACAGCGGCACCTCGAGCTCTTCCGCGATCAGCATCGGGAGCGCCGTATAGACGCCCTGCCCCATCTCGACCTTCGGCATCACCAGCGTGATCTTGCCGGCGCGGTCGATCTGCACGAATGCGTTCGGGGCGAACACGCCCGACGGGGCGGGCTCGGCTGCGTCGCCGCCGATCACCGAGCGGCGCGCATCGTCGCCCGCCGCCGGCAGGCTGAAGCCGAGCAGCAAGCCGCCGCCGGCCGCCGCGCCGAGCGACATGCCGAGTTTCAGAAACCCGCGGCGCGACACACCGGCGCCGACCCTGCCTGCTTCGAGGAGTCCTCGCGACATGTCAGGCCTCCTTCGCGGCTTGTTTGACGGCCGCGCGAATGCGGTGGTACGTGCCGCAGCGGCAGATGTTGCCGGCCATGGCCGCGTCGATGTCGGCATCGCTCGGGTTCGGGTTCGACGCGATCAGCGCGGTGGCGGCCATCACCTGTCCCGACTGGCAGTAGCCGCACTGGACGACGTCGAGCTCGCGCCAGGCCTGCTGGACCTTGTGGCCGGCCGGCGTCGCGCCGACGGCTTCGATCGTCGTGATCTTGCGGCCCGCGACGGCGGCGACCGGCAGCACGCACGAACGCGCGGCCACGCCGTCGAGATGCACGGTGCACGCGCCGCATTGCGCGATCCCGCAGCCGAACTTGGTGCCGGTCAGGCCGACGACGTCGCGCAGCACCCAGAGCAAGGGCATGTCGTCGGGGGCGTCGACCGAGCGGGTTTCGCCGTTGATGTTGAGGGTGATCATTCAGCCTCCGGGGCCGTTGTATTGGGGAGCGGCGCGAACGATGCGCGCTGCGTCATGGGATCGTCGTCATCACCGTTGCGTCGTGCGCAACGGGTGCCGCGCGGCCCGGGTGCGGGCGAGCCGCGGCGGTGGTGTTGCGGGCTTGCGTGTTACTCGGCCACGTCGATGGCCGACAGCACCTTGATGACCGGCGGTGCGGTGAACCAGTCGGCCGACTTCGTGCGGAATTCGCCGAAATACGGGCTGGCGAGATGCGCGTCGAACGCCGCCTGGTCGTCGAAGATTTCGTACAGATGCAGGGTTGGCGCGCCGTCCTGCGCGCGGAACAGGTCGTAGCGCCGGTTACCCGGCTCGGTGCGCGTCTTCGCGACCATGCTGCGCAGTTCGGCCTCGGCGGCCTGCGCGTGTTCGGGTTTCAGGAACAGCGAAGCAATCACGTGAAGCGCCATTTTCTACTCCTTTGAAAACGGAAACGAGCATGCCACAAGCCGGCGTCTCGCGACGCCAGCGTGCAGCGGTTGTCTGTCGCCGAGCGGCGCGATCAGGCCAGTTCGTCCGGGCCGACGCGCACGACGACCTTGCCGAAATTCTTGCCGGCCAGCAAGCCGATCAGCGCTTGCGGCGCGTCGGCGAGATCGGGCACGACGTCCTCGAGCGTCTTGACCTTGCCCTGCGCGAGCCACTCGCTCATGTCCTTCAGGAACGGCGCATAGCCGGTTGCATAGTGATCGAGGATGATGAAACCCTGCACGCGGATGCGCTTGCGCAGGATCGCGCCCATCAGCGCCGGCACGCGGTCGCGGCCGGTCGACACGGCGTTGTCGTCGTAGGCCGCGTCGTTGTAGTGCGCAATGATCCCGCAGACGGGCACGCGCGCATGGTCGTTCAGCAGCGGCCACACTGCGTCGAACACCGCGCCGCCGACGTTCTCGAAATACACGTCGATGCCGTTCGGACACGCGTCCTTCAGCTTCGCGGCGAACGCCGGATCGCGATGGTCGACGCACGCGTCGAAGCCGAGGGTACCGGTCACGTATGCGCACTTGTCGGCACCGCCGGCGATACCGACCACGCGGCAACCCTTCAGCTTCGCGATCTGGCCGACCACCGCGCCGACCGCGCCGCTCGCGGCCGCGACGACCACGGTTTCGCCGGCCTTCGGTTCGCCGATTTTCAGCAGCCCCGTGTACGCGGTGAAGCCCGGCATGCCGAGCACGCCGAGCGCGTACGACGGGTGCGCGAAATCGCGGCCGAGCGGGATCAGGTCGCGTCCGTCGGACAGCGCATAGTCCTGCCAGCCGGCGCCGGCGACGACGAGATCGCCTTCGCGAAACGCGGGCAGGTTCGACGACACCACGCGGCTGACCGTGCCGCCGACCATCGGCTGGCCCAGTTCGGCGGGCGGCGCATAGGACGGCGCGTCGCTCATCCGGCCGCGCATGTACGGGTCGAGCGACAACCAGACGGTGCGCAGCAGCACCTGACCGGGGCCGGGAACCGGCACGTCACCGGTTTCGGCGCGGAAGTTGTCCGGCGTCGGTGCGCCGACCGGGCGCGAATTCAGGACGATCTGGCGGTTTGCGATCTTGCTTTGCGGCATGTGTGCCTCCGTCAACAGGAATGAACGTGCTTCGTGGGCACGATCGGATCAGGGATGGACCAGCGGGAAGTGCGCGTCTGCGGCGGCATCGGCAAGCAGGCCGGTGCGGTCGCAGGCGGGCGGTGGGAACGATCGGGACAGCGTAACGCGGCGTGAAGCGTTCGTCATGAGTGATTGAGTAGACCAGTCGTCTAGGATCAAGGCAAAAACAAGGCGCGCCGATGCGCGCCCCGACTACGACTGCGCGCCGTCGGACGCGGCCGGCGGCAGGTTCAGCATGCGCCGCGTTTCGGCCATCGCCCTTTCGAGCGGCTGGCGGTTGCGGTGAATCTTTTCCAGCAGCGTCGCGCCCAGCCACAGCTCGTACAGGATCGCGGCCGTGTGCGACGGATCGTCGACGCCGCTCAGCGAACCGTCGGCGAGCCCGGCCTCGATGCCGCCCGCGAGCCGCTCGATGATCTGGCTGGTGCCGCGCCGCAGCACCGCGCGCATCGCTTCCGACAGATCCGACACTTCCGCGCCGAGCTTCACCGCGAGGCACTTGCCTTCCGGATCGTCCGCGCATTGCGTGTGCAGCCAGTTACCCCAGTACGTCATCAGGCGCTCGGCGCCCGTGCCGGCCTGCTGCTTGAGCAGCTTGTCGAGATGCGTGAGATAGCCTTCGAAATACGAGTCGAGCAGCGCTTCGCCGAATGCTTCTTTGGAGCCGAAGTAATGGTAGAACGAGCCCTTCGGGATGCCCGCCGCAGCGAGAATCTCGTTCAGACCGACCGCCGAGAACCCCTTGTGGAGCATGATCGGCTTCGCGATGTTCAGGATGTGCTGGCGGACTTCGGCGCCTGAAGATGCATTCATGATGGCGTATGGTAGCAACGATTAGACCGGTCGTCTAGTAACGTCGAGCCGGCATATTGAGCGGCACTTTACCCGATCCCGGTCGTGCGCCCAATGCCCGGCCGGCGCGCTGCTCGCCCGCGCGTGCCGTCTGCGCGTGGCGCGTCATGTCGACGACTCGGTTTCGCCGTCAGCGCGGCGCTTCGTCGGCACGCTTTCTCGTGCGCGCCCGCCGCTCGCTCCGCTCGGCGGCCGGGATGGTCTTGACGCCGCGCAACGGCGGCCGGCGCACCCGCGCCGCCATCTCGCGCCTCAGCGCATCGAGTTCGGCGCTGCGCGCCGCGTCGGCCGCCAGTGCACCGTCGAGCTGCCCCTGAAGCACGCCGCAGCGATGCAGCGCGTCACCGAGTTGCGCCTGTAGCGCGGCCGCTTCCTTCCGCTGCTGCGCGTCGCGCTGTTCCGCGCGCGATGTCGCCGCGTCGAGTTCCTTTTGCAAGCGCGCGGCCGCGAGCCGCTCGCGATCGATTTCCTGAAGCGCCCGCTTTTCCGATGCGCGCAGCCGCTCTTCCGCGCGACCGGCGTCGTCGCGCAGCCGCTCGAGCTGGGTGGTGAAGTCCGCACGGGCCTGCGCGAGCGCACGGTAGCCCTCCGCGTTGTCGGCTTTCAGGCGTTCGATATCCGCTTGCATCGCTCGCCGCGATGCATCGTCCGCCGCTCTTGCCTGCTCCAGTTCCTGAATGCGGACCTGCGCAGCCAGCAGCGCGGCCGTGCGTTGCTCCAGCGCGGTTTCGGTGCGGGCCAGTTCGGCTTGCAGCGTCGCCACTTCTGCTTGCGCCGCTGCCCGCTCGGCCTCGACTTCCGCGCGCAGCGCGTCGAGTGCGGCGGCCGCGTCGGTGCTCGACCGGTTCCATAGCGCCGCAACCAGTTCGCCAGCCGCCGCCTGCAGATCGGCGGGCAGGTCCGGATGCTCGATGCGTACACGGCTCTTTTCCCGCAGCTCGGCCCAGAACTCGCCGAGAACCGCTGTCGGCGTGCTCATGCTGCCCTTGCGAACGAGCTGATACAGGCGGTTGGCCGTCGGCGTGATGCCGAAACGGAAAAATAGTAGTGCGCAGGCTTCGCGGTACAGCTCGCGGGTTTTCGGGAAGTCGGCCTTGAGGCGCTCGATTTCGGCGGTCAGGCGGGTTTCGTCGGCTGCGAGGTCGGACATGACGGGCTTCGAAGGAAATTTCGTAAATAATATAACGTAAACCGTTAAATATCCAATTGTGCCGAAGTGTAGATTTGACATTATTTCTATAATGTTGAGAATTTGTAGGCGGAGACGTGCAAGTCCGGCCCGGGCTTGTTACGGCGGCGTGGCACGGTGCGGCAACAAAACGCTGGAATCCCCTATCGGGCCATGGGCCGCAGATTCACTGAGTGTTTCGGGGGCTTTGCCGGATCGAGGCAGCCGCCATTTGCGCGGCTGGCGACCCAGTGCGATGGCGTCACACGCCGCACGCCCCGCGCGGCAACATAGGCATGCGTGCGATCAGGGCGCGACGCGTTACGGCAGCGGCCGTCAGCGCGCTGGGACCGCTTCCCTGAAGAAATCGATCAACTGCCGCGTCAGGAAGGCCGGATTTTCGTCCGGCAGCCAATGCCCCGTGTCCGGCGCAACGGCTCCGCGAACGTCCAGCGCCAGCTCGCTCGCCATGTCGAACTCCTTGGCGCCGTTGCTCTTGTCGCCGGCAAGCGCGAGCACCGGCATCGGGAGCTTGTGCTTCATGAACGCCTTGAACTGCATCTCGTCCTGCGGGAACGCGCGATAGAGTTCGAACCCTGCGCGTAGCGCGCCCGGCGCGGCATAAGCATCCGCATAGACGGCGATATCGTCGTTCGACAGCGCGACATGGGTCCGCTTCTTGTAGAAATCGAGAATGTAGGCGTGCTCCCTGCCCGCGATCAGCATCTCGGCGATATCGCGCTGCTGATGCAATCCGAAATGCCAGATCTGCGGATCGGAACGCGCCTTCGCTTCGTCCCAGATGCGCGTCCCCGGCACCGGAACGTCGAGCATCGCCAGCTTCAGGATCTCGGCGGGCCATTGCGCGGCGTACGCGTAGGCGACCATCACGCCGATATCGCGGCCGACGAGGTTGATGTGCGTCGCGCCGAGGTGGCGAACGAGTGCGCGGATGTCGCCCGCCATCGACGCTTTGTCGTAGCCGCCGAGCGGCTTGTCGGATTCGCCCGCACCGCGGTAATCGACCGCGACGACCCGATACCCCTCTTCCGCCAGCACCGGCATTACGTGACGCCACGTGTACCAGGTTTGCGGCCAGCCATGCAGCAGGATCACCATCTCGCCGTCGTCGGGGCCGCCGGTCACATAGTGGAGGCGAACGTCGTTGACGAGCGCGTAGCGTCGGCTGAATCGTCGATCGAAACCGGCCGGCAGGCCGGGCGCGGGCATGCCTGACATCGCGTGATCATTCTGCATGGGTCGTCATCCGTTGCTTTGCCGCTCGCTCAGCCTGTCGACCTGCTTCACGCCCCGGAGCAGCCACGGCCGAAGCTGCCTCGTCAGGAACGGCATGATGATCCAGGTCAGCGATGAGGTCAGCAGCGCGGAGCTGAGCGCGAGTTGGACAGGACGCTCCAACGCTGGCAGGAGCGCATTCAGGAGAAAGGTGATCGACAGCAGGACCGGGTAGACGGCCAGCCACGTCACGAGAAACGTCTTCCACTTCGGTGTAGCGGGCTTGCCGGCGATCGCGAACCACGCATCCATGCCGACGGCGGCATCGCGATGCTCGTCCGATATTTCGTCGCCCTTCGCGACCAGTTTTTGCCGTTCCGCGGAGGACGTCCACGCATGCAGGTGCGCCGGCGAATCGAAACGATAAATCAGGTAGTTGATGCCGCTGGAATCGCTCAGGCGAACGTTTCCGAGATGCCCCGGGTAACGCCGCGCCGCCGCGTCGATCTCGCGTGCCCAGCGATCGAATTGCCTTTCCCGCCCCGGATGAACGACGCGACTGACCACGATCGTGCTTGACTCACGCATCGTGTCGGGCGGGGAAAGGCGTTGGCTGTCGTGCATCGGGTTGCTCAAGCGAGTGGGCAATGCATGCCCGTTGCCCGGCGGTGCTCGAGGGCGGCCGAGAAAGGCCTTCGATATGCCGTTTGGACGCACACGCCGGGCTGTCGCGCGAGCAACGCACGGTCCCGCTCGCCAGGCGGCAGCATCGCTCAGCACGCTTTCGCGTTCCATCGAGCGGCCTGCGTCGATGGCGCCGCAGTCTCGCGCGATGCCGCCGAATTCGCGACCACATGAACGCGCGCTGTAATTTTTTCAGCACGATCGAAAGCGTTGAGCGCTACGGGTTATCGGTCAGCGGATCGCCCGCCGTGCGCCGAATCCTCGCCCGGCGCCTGCGTTTCGTCTGTCATTCGCGTGCCACCGTAGACCGGTAGCGTTCAAAATCGTCCCCGATTCCGACAAGCGATCCGCCATGCAGCGCCCATCGCGCGCCACGTCCCATGTTTACACAGCCACGTCCCGCGCCCTCGCCGTCAGCCTCGCGATCAACCTGCTGTTGCTCGCCGTCGAGGCGGCGGCGGCATGGTCCGCGCATTCGTCGGGGCTGCTCGCGGACGTCGCGCACGCGGCGATCGATCTCGCGGCCGATGCGCTGCTCCTCGTCGCCTGCCGGTTCGACGCGCGCCTGCCGCCAGAGCGCCGCCCGACCTACGAGCCGCTCGCGCTCGCGGGCCTCGGCGCATTGCTGGCCGTAACCGGTGCGCAGATGATCTGGCATGCGCTGACGCGGTTCGATACGCCGCCCGTCGTGCAGCCGGGCGCGACCGCGCTTGCGCTGGTTGTCGTCACGCTCGCCGGCAAGGCCGTGCTGTCGTACTGGATGCTGCGCAAGGCGCGCGAGACCGGCTCCGCGCTGCTCGAGGCGAGCGGCTGGCACGTGCGGACCGATGCGCTGTCGTCGTTGCTCGCGGCGCTCGCGATGAGCGCGGCGCTGGTCGGCTTCGGCCGTCTCGACGACCTCGCGGCGCTCGCGATCGGCGCGCTCGTGATCCGCACGGGCGCCGGGTTCGTCCGTCGCGGCTGGGCGCAGTGGCCGGCATGGGCGGATTGGGCGAATCGCTCGACGCGCGGGTCGTGAACGCCGCGGGTGTCGCCCAACGCCCGATTCGCGCCAATGCCTGTACGATCGGCTCCGCGTAACAGGCTATCGTTTGTTTTTCGTTGATACAGGCTATGATTTGTATTTGTACAATACATGCCATAGACTGTATTTTCCGATTACAAACGATCGCCTGTCATCTCGCGGAGCGCCCCGATGGCCTTTCCTGTCCAGACCCTGACCCAGTTGCGCCCGATACTCGTCGGCTTCCGGAAATCCGCGGGGCTCACGCAGGCGCAACTGGCCGCCCGCCTCGGCATCACCCAGCAATCCTATGCCCAGCTCGAAGCCAACCCGTCGGCGGTCAGCATCGAACGGCTTTTCAAGGTGCTGAACGCGCTCGGCGTTCGGATGATGCTCAGCCCGGACGAACGGGATGCGCCGGCGGAAGCGGCCGATTCGGCTTCCGGCGTCGAGCCGCCGGCGCGCCGCAAGCCGGTCGCGAGCAAGCGCGGCGCCACGGCCGCCAAGGCCTCGACCGGAGCCGCGGCCGACGCCGCGCGGAAGCGCCCGGCAGCGACGACTCGCGCCAGGCCACGCGTGTCGAAGCGGGAGGACTGGTGACGATGGCCGCACGTGCCCGCCACGACCGGCTCGACCTGTGGATGAACGGCATTCCCGTCGGGTACTGGGAAATCCGCCGCGGCGTCGAACGTCTCGTCTACCTGCCGGACTGGCTCGACGATCCTCAGGGCCGGCCCCTGTCGTTGTCGCTGCCCTTCACGCCCGGCAACCAGCCGCACCAAGGCGCGATCGTGGCCGACTACTTCGACAACCTGCTGCCGGACAGCGAGCCGATCCGCCGCCGCATCGCGCAGCGTTACCGGCTCGGATCGACGGCGCCGTTCGAATTGCTCGCGTCGATCGGCCGCGACTGCGTCGGCGCGATCCAGATGCTGCCGCCGGGCGAGACGCCGGTCGATCTCGAGGCCATCGAAGGCGCGACGCTCGACGACGCAGCCGTCGCCGACGTGCTGCGCCACGCGACTGCCGCGCCGCTGCCCGGCCGCGCGGAGCCGGACGCCGACCTGCGCCTGTCGATTGCCGGCGCGCAGGAAAAGACCGCGCTGCTGCGTCGGCGCAATCGCTGGCTGCGGCCGTCGGGCAGCACGCCGACGACGCACATCTTCAAGCTGCCGCTCGGGCGCGTCGGCAACATGCAGGCCGACATGCGCACGTCCGTCGAAAACGAATGGCTGTGCTCGAAACTCGTCGCCGCGTACGGCCTGCCGGTCGCGCCGTGCGAGATCGGCCGGTTCGACGACCAGAAGGCGCTGATCGTCGAGCGCTTCGACCGGCGTCCGTCGCGCGACGGCTCGTGGATCCTGCGATTGCCGCAGGAGGACATGTGCCAGGCGACCGGCACGCCATCGGGCGCGAAATACGAATCGGACGGCGGCCCCGGCATCGAGACGATCATGGGCATCCTCGCGAATTCGGCCGATGCGTCGCGCGACCGGATGAATTTTTTCGTCGCCCAGCTCGTGTTCTGGGTGCTGGCGGCGATCGACGGCCACGCGAAGAATTTCAGCATCGCGCACCTGCCCGGCAGTGCGTATCGAAGCACGCCGCTGTACGACGTGCTGTCCGCGCATCCGATCATCGGCACGCGCCGCAACCAGATTCCGCCGCGCCGTGCACGCCTCGCGATGGCCGTCTGCGGGAAGAACCGGCACTACGTGATCGGCGAAATCCAGCCGCGCCACTGGATCGCGCAGGGCCGCCGCGTCGGCCTGACCCAAGACGACGTGCGTGCCGCGATGGCGGCCGTCGCCGCACGGACGGAGCCCGCGATTGCCGAAGCCGCCGCGCAGATCCCGGCGGATTTTCCGGCGGACGTGGCCGACGCGATCTTCGACGGCATGCGTCGGCACAGCCGCAAGCTCGCGGCGGCCGATCCGGCGTGATCGAAGGCATGCGCGGCGGCGTAACGGCCGCCGGCGCCAGGTCGTTCAGCCGGCGTCGCGCGCGCGGGCGAGTGCCGCGAGGTTGCCCTCGCCGAACCCGTGGTGCCCCTTGCGCTGTACGATCTCGAAGAAGATCTCGCCGGGGCGGCGTTTGACGAAGGTCTGGAAAAACAGCCTCGGCACGCCGTCGCTGCCGATCTCGCCGTCGACCAGCACCGCGCGGCGGCGCAGCGCGTCGAGATCGACGCCGTGCCCCGGCAGCCGCGCATCGACGTCGTCGTAATAGCGCGCGGGCGGCTCGATGAACTCGACACCGTTCGCACGCAGCGCATCGACGCACGCCAGGATGTCGTCGGTGGCCAGCGCGACGTGCTGCACGCCCTCGCCCGGATGGTCGGGCAGGTATGCATGCATCAGCTCGGTGCGCTGCGTACCTTCCTCATAGACCGGAATCCGCACCGCGCCGCACGGCGACACCATCACGCGCGATTCCTCCGACACATGCCAGTGCGCGTCGATCTGGTGGATCTCGCGGAAATGCAGCAAGTCATGGTAGAAATCCAGCCACTCCTGCATGCGGCCCGCGCCGACGGTTTGCGTGAAGTGGTCGACCTGCTGCAGGCCGACGCCCGCGCAATCGAGATCGGTATGCGCGGTCGCGATGTCGATCGGCCGGAAATCGATGTCGAAGATCGAGATGTCGCCGACGCCGCCGCGCTGGCCGTCCCGCCCGCGCCACCGGTCGACGAAATACAGGTGCGAATCGCCGATGCCCTGGATCGCCGGAATCTTCAGTTCGCCGACGCCGACCTTTTCGCCTTCGAACGCCCACGCACCGAGCTGGATCGCGCGCTCGAACGCGCGCCGGGCGTTCGCCACGCGCAACCCGATCGCGCACACGCCCATCCCGTATTCCTCCGCATAGCGCGCGGCGAACGACTCGGGTTCGGCGTTGATCAGGAAATGCATCTGCCCCTGCCGGTACAGCGTGACGTTCTTGCTGACGTGCCGCGCGATCGCCTTGAACCCGAACTGCTCGAAGCGCTGCGCAAGCGCGTCCGGCACGGGCGCCGCGAATTCGACGAATTCGAGGCCGGCCATCCCGAGCGGATTGGCGGCCGGATCGGCGACGGGCGGCGTATCGCTGGATAACGGGTGGGAATTGCCGGGCATTCCAGTCTCCGGGGGCATGCGGTCGATGGGGGGATGGTGCCTGTCGCGTGCGGCATGCGCGGCCGATGTGGCGGCCGCGCCTCCGCCCCGGACGGGCGAGTTGTCGATGCTGCAGATTTTAACCAGATCGTTCACGACGGCACACCCCGGCCGAACGGGATATCGACACGTCGCCTAGTGCAAACCCGAAAATCGTTCGATAATCGCACGGAATTGAACGATAATCGCGCGCATTATCCGATTGGCCAATTGCCGCCGTGCGGCGCGCGCCCTATTCTCCGTTCACCCATCGACTTCAATGCAGCATCGGACGCGGCGCCGCCACGATTCCACGATGCGCCGTGCCAGGAGACACCGCCATGACCCCTACCTTCGACACCCTCGACGCCGCCGCCGGCGCTCGTGCACGCACTCAGGCCCGCAAGGCCGCGATCGGCAGCTTCGTCGGCGCCGTCGTCGACTGGTACGACTTCCTGCTGTATGGAATCGTCGCCGCGCTGGTATTCAATTCCGAGTTTTTCCCGAAAGTCAGCCCGACGATGGGCACGCTCGCGGCGTTCGCCACCTTCGGCGTCGGCTTCCTGTTCCGGCCGCTCGGCGGCATCGTGTTCGGCCACTACGGCGACCGGCTCGGCCGCAAGCGGATGCTCGTGCTGACCGTGATGCTGATGGGGCTGTCGACGGTCGCGATCGGCCTGCTGCCGACGTTCGCGACGATCGGCTGGTGGGCGCCCGTGCTGCTGGTGCTGATGCGCGCGATCCAGGGTTTCGCGGTCGGCGGCGAATGGGGCGGTGCGGCGCTGATGGCCGTCGAGAGCGCGCCGAAGCAGAAGAAGGCGTTCTACAGCAGCGGCGTGCAGGTCGGCTACGGCGTCGGGCTCGTGCTGGCCACCGGCATCGTCTCGATCCTGAGCCATACGCTCGGCGAGGCCGCGTTCAAGTCGTGGGGCTGGCGCCTGCCGTTCGTGTTCAGCATCGTGCTGGTGCTGATCGGGCTCTGGGTGCGCAAGAACATGGACGAATCGCAGGAGTTCGTCGACAAGGTCGAGCACGGCAACCGCAAGCTGCGCCTGCCGGTGCTGGAAGCGCTGACGCGCCACCCGAAGGCGTTCCTGCTGATCGTCGCGCTGCGGCTCGCCGAACTGTTCACGATGTACATCGTCACCGCGTTCGCGCTCAGCTATTCGACGACGAACCTCGGCATGTCGCGCGACCTGTTCCTGAACATCGGCCTGCTGGTCGGCGCGGTGAGCTGCGTGACGATCCCCTGCTTCGCGTGGCTGGCCGATCGCTACGGCCTGCGCCGCATCTACCTGATCGGCGCGCTGATCGGCCTTGCGTCCGCGGTACCGTTCTTCGTCGCGCTGGAGTCGCGCTCGATCGCGTGGATCGTGATCTTCTCGATCCTGCTGGCGAACGCCGCGCACGACATGGTCGTGAGCGTCCAGCAGCCGCTGTTCACCGAGCTGTTCGGCGCCGAATATCGCTACAGCGGCGCGGGCGTCGGCTATCAGTTCGCGAGCGTCGTCGGTGGCGGGTTCACGCCGTTCATCGCGGTCGGGCTCGTCAGCGTGGCCGGCGGTTCGTGGCACCTCGTGGCCGGCTATCTGGCGGCCGGTTGCCTGATCTCGCTGGTGGTCGCCGCGCGGATGCGGGCGGCGCAATGATCGCCTGACCGGATGGCCGACCCGATTCACGGTCGGCCACGCGGCCGGTCATGCGGCCATGCCGGCCGACATTCGACCTGCTGCAATTCGACCTGCTACATCGCGGGCGCGACGTCAAACACTGTCAGTTACGCGCGCCGATTTCCCTTTTCCCCCTCCGAACATTCCACGCCGCGTGCCGACCAATGGCATCATATGGGCCTACGTCAGTCACCGATACGCCCCCATATCATGTCGAATCTCATCGTCCACGGCGGCACTCCGCTGCGCGGGGACATCAAGCCGTCCGCGAACAAGAACGCCGTCCTGCCGATTCTGTGCGCCACCCTGTTGACCGATCAGCCGCTGCGTCTCGTCGGCGTGCCGGACATCACCGACGTGCGCAAGATTCTCGATATCTTCCGCACGCTCGGCAGCGACGTGTCGGTCGACTTCACGACGGGCCTGCTCGAGCTTCACCATCGCAACACGACGTTCGATCCGGCCGTCCATCGGCTGCCCGAGGCGATGCGTTCGTCGATCATGCTGATTCCGCCGCTGCTCGCGCGCTTCGGCGTCGCGCGCCTCGAGAACGACGTGAAAGGCTGCACGCTCGGCGTGCGCGAGATCGATCCGCACGTCGAGGTGTTCGAACGTTTCGGCGCGCATATCGAACGCACGCCTGATTCGCTGATCGTCCGTACCGACGGCCCGCTGACCGCCAACGATCACTGGCTCGATTACGCGTCGGTAACGACCACGGAGAACTTCGCGCTGTGCGCGACGGCCGCGAACGGCACGTCGACGCTGATGAACGCGGCCTCGGAGCCGCACGTGCAGGAGTTCAGCCAGTTCCTCGCGATGATCGGCGTCGCGATCGAGGGCATCGGCACGTCGCGGCTTTGCGTGACGGGCGGCGGCAAGCTCGGCGGCGGCGAGTTCCGCTTCGCCGAGGATTTCCATGAAATCGCGACGTTCCTCGCGCTCGGCGCGATCACCGGCGGCGACATCACGGTGCGCAATTCGTCGCCCGAGCATTTCCCGCTGATCGACCGCACGTTCGCGAAGTTCGGCGTCACCGTCACGCACCGCGACGGCTGGTCGCGCGCGGAACGCGACGGCCCGCTGCGCGTGCGCCGGCCGTTCACGCAGAACATCCTGACCAAGGTCGAGGCCGCGCCGTGGCCGTACCTGCCGGTCGACCTGCTGCCGATCTTCATCGCGCTCGGCGTGCGTGCGGAAGGCAGCGCGATGTTCTGGAACAAGGTCTACGACGGCGCGCTCGGCTGGTCCGGCGAACTGTCGAAGTTCGGCGCGCACGTGCTGCTGTCCGATCCGCATCGGCTGATCACGTTCGGCGGGCTGCAACTGACGCCGGCGCGCGTCGAGAGCCCGTACATCATTCGCGTCGCGATCGCGCTGCTGATGGTGGCCGCGAGCATCGAAGGCCGTTCGGAAATCATGAACGCGCTGCCGATTCGCCGCGCGCATCCGCATTTCGTCGAAAACCTGCGTTCGGTGGGCGCGAACGTCGAGTGGACGAGTAGCGAGTAAAGTCATGACGGATGCGGCGCGCGTAACGGTCGCGTCGCATCCGGTTTCTCCGCTTTTCCCGTTCGCCGTCCTCAGGCAAACGGATTTCGCAATAACGGACCGCCGTCCACTTGCAAGCCGTCGTGCATGTCTTCGGTGTACAGGTATTCACATCCCTCGATCGATGCAGTTGCCACGATGCATGCGTCGTAGAAGGACAAGCGATGCCACTCCGCCAGCCGCCGCGCGAGGTCGTGCGCCTCGACGGTGAGCGGCACGACCTCGCACAAACTCCTGATCGGCTCCAGAAACTTCCCTACCTCACGCCACGGCATCCGTAGTTTGCGGTTGCAGACACTGGCGACCTCATTCAATACCTGGACGCTGATGATTGGCCGCCGACGGAACAGCGCCTCCGCACGATTTGCCTTGGTTTCGTCCTCGGACAGCAGATAAAGCACAACGTTACTGTCGACGAACGATTTCTCGGACTCAATCCTGCTCATTCGCATCGTCCCGGCTGAACTTGAAATCGGCGGGCAGCTTGCCCCTGAAACGCCGCAGCCGCTCCAGAAGCTCGTCGGGCCTGGGCTTGCGGCTTACCGCGAAAACCCGAGGACTGTCCACCACGATCTCGATATCGTCGCCTTCGCGAAGTTCCAGTGCGTCAACCACACTGGCCGGAAGGCGAACTGCCAGGCTATTGCCCCACTTTGCGACCTGCATATGAGCCTCCATGGATATACATAATGGATTGTATATCTTCAGGGCAAATCCGCAAGTCAGCTGAATGGACAATTTTGCGCTACGCGTCCCGTTCCCCCACCACTCGCGCGATAATCGCCCACTCCTGCGCGAATACCGCGCGCCATAGCCCATCCATGATGACGAAAAAGCCCGAACTCGACCGACGCGACTGGATTGCCGGCCTCGAAAAAGGCCTGATGATCCTGGAGGCTTTCGACAGCCAGCACGCGCGCATGACGCCCACGCAGGCCGCCGCACGCACGGGCCTCACGCGCACGGCCGCGCGGCGCTACCTGTTGACACTGGAATCGCTCGGCTACGTGTACACCGACGGCAAGCTGTACGGCCTCACGCCGCGCGTGCTGCGGGTCGGCTGGTCGTACTTCGATTCGGCGCGGCTGCCGCGCACGGTCCAGCCTTATCTGCAGCAACTGAGCGCGTCGCTGAACGAATCGGCGTACGTCAGCGTGCTCGACGGCTGGGAGCTCGTGTTCATCGCCCGCAACGGCGTGTCGCGCGTGATGACGACGGGTTTCGTGCTCGGCGCGCGCGTGCCGGCGCCGCTGACGTCGCCCGGCGTCGTGCTGCTCGCCCATCATCCCGATCGCGAAGCCGTGCGCGCGTGGCTCGACGAGACCGAACTGCCGCCGTTCACGCCGCACACGATCACCAACAAGGCGCGGCTGCTCGAACAGGTCGACCATGCGCGCGACGCCGGCTACGCGGCGATCGAACAGCAACTGCAGGTCGGCGTACGCGGGATCGCGGTGCCGCTGAAGAACCGTCACGGCGAAGTCGTCGCCGCGCTGAGCACGAACATGCCGATCGGCGCGGAGACAACCGACGCGGCCGTGCGACGTGTGCTGCCGCATCTGCAGGAAGCCGCGCTCGCGATGCTCAACGTGCTGTAGCGACCGACGCCGCCGTCACCCGATCCGCCACCACCGCGGCAGCAGGTTGCGCACTTCGCGCCGTCGGTACCGGTCGTCGATCAGATGCACGACGCCCTCGTCTTGCTCGGTGCGGATCACGCGCCCGGCCGCCTGCACGACCTTCTGCAGCCCCGGATACAGGTACATGTAGTCGTAACCGTTGCCGAAGCGCGCGTCCATCGCGCGCCGCATCTGCTCGTTGATGTCGTTGACCTGCGGCAGCCCGAGCGTCGCGATGAACGCGCCGATCAGCCGCTCGCCGACCAGGTCGACGCCTTCCGAGAACGCCCCGCCCAGCACCGCGAAGCCGACGCCGCGTCCGCCCGCGTCGAAGCGCGCGAGAAACGCGTCGCGCTCGTTTTCGGCCATGCCGGGCGCCTGCGCCCACACGGGGACGTCCGGATGGCGCGTCTGCATCAGCGCGACCACGCGCCCGAGGTAGTCGAAGCTGCTCAGGAAGCCGAGATAGTTGCCGGGCCGTGCCGCGTATTGGGCGGCGATCAGGTCGGCGATCGGTTCGAGCGAACGATCGCGGTCGCGCCAGCGCGTCGACACGTGGCTCGCGACGCGCACCGTCAGCTGCTCGGCGCGGAACGGCCCGTCGACGTCGAGCCAGCCCGTATCGCCGGGCAACCCCAGCGTGTCGCGATAGAAATGGAACGGGCTCAGCGTGCCCGAGAACAGCACGGTCGCACGCGCGGCTTCGTAGCGCGGCGCGAGGAAACCGGCCGGGATCACGTTGCGCACGCACAGCGTCGACTGGACGCGGCGCCGACGGCCGGCCGTCGCGACGCCGTCGAGCGCCGGCTGCCGCGGCATCGGTTCGCCCTGCAGTGTCGCGTCGAAGATCGACGCGCTATCGAACGCCTCGGCCAGCACGCCGAACTGGATCGCCTCGAAATGAAAACGCAGCAGCGCGTCGCCGTTCGCGCGCGGCGCGTCGGTCAGGTGTTCGCCGATCGCCGCGACGAGGTTCTGCACGGCCGACACGATCGGGCCCGGCACGTCGGGATAAGCCGCATAGCGCTCGGCCTGCGCGCGATTGAGCGTGCCCCACGCGCGGGCGAGCCGGTCGAACGCCTTGCGCAGCGCCGCGGGCGCCGCTTCGCGCGCGGCCGCGAACGCGAACGGATCGAGCGACGCGCTGTACATCTTGCGGGCGCGGTCGAGCAGGTTGTGCGCTTCGTCGACGAGCACGCCGACGCGCCACTGGTTCTGCTGCGCGAGCGTGTGCAGCATCGCGCTGCCGTCGTAGTAGTAGTTGTAGTCGCCGATCATCATGTCCGACCAGCGCGCGAGCTCCTGCGCCAGGTAGTACGGACAGACGTCGTGCGCGAGCGCGGCGGCGCGCACGGTATCGCGATCGAGCAGCCCGGCCTCGATCGCCGCGTCGCGCGCGGCCGGCAGCCGGTCGTAGAAGCCTTTCGCGAGCGGGCACGATTCGCCGTGGCACGCGAGGTCCGGATGCTCGCACGCCTTGGCGCGCGCGACGAGTTCCAGCACGCGCAACGGCAGCGCGGGCGTGCCGGCGCCGAGCGTCGTCGCCGCTTCGAGCGCGAGCGCGCGGCCGGGCGTTTTCGCGGTCAGGAAAAATACATGGTCGAGCTCGCCCTCGCCGCATGCCTTCAGCAGCGGGAACACGGTGCCGAGCGTCTTGCCGATGCCGGTCGGCGCCTGCGCCATCAGGCAGTGTTCGTCGCGCGCCGCGCGATAGACGGCCACCGCCAGCTCGCGCTGGCCGCTGCGGAACTGCCCGTGCGGGAACGCGAGCGCGCGCAGCGCCGTATCGCGCGCGGCGCGGTGGGCCGTCTCGCGTTCGGCCCAGCCGACGAAGCACGCGCACTGCTCGGCGAAGAACGTCGCGAGCGTGGCGGCATCCAGCGTTTCCGTCAGCACCGTCTCGCGCTCGGACACGATGTCGAAATACACGAGCGCGACGTCGATTGCCTTGAGGTCGCGCGCGTCGCACATCAGGTGCGCATAGACCTTCGCCTGCGCCCAGTGCAGCGCGCGATGGTTGGCCGGCATCGCGTCGAGGCTGCCGCGATAGGTCTTGATTTCCTCGAGCCGGTTCGCCACCGGATCGTAGCCGTCGGCGCGGCCGCGCACGGTGAGCGTGCCCCACGTGCCCGTCAGCGCGATCTCGGTTTCGTAGCGCGCGCCGCGCTTCGACGTGACCGCGCCGTGGCCGGCGATGCCTTCGAGCGCGGTCGGCGCGGGCGTGAAGCGCAGGTCGAGATCGCCGCGCCGCGCGGTGAACTCGCACATCGCCCGCACCGCGACCACGTAGCTCATGCGGACAACCCCGCCGCCTCGGCGTGCGCGACGTCGTCGCCGGCCCATTCGACGTCGACGACGCGCACCGGCATCCGGTGGGCGAGGCAGTACGCGAGCCAGCGCGTCTGGTTGTCCTGCAGCCGGTCGCCGGGGCCCTTCACCTCGATCAGCTCGTAGCGGCGCTCGTCGGGCCAGAAGCGGACGAGATCGGGCAAGCCGGACCGGTTGCTGCGGATATCCGCGAGCAGACGCGTGAACCACAGCCGCAGGTGCTCGGGCGGCAGGCAGGCGAGCGCTTCGTCGAGCAGCGCGTCGGTCAGCACGCCCCAGAACACGAACGGCGACTGCAGCCCGGCCTTCGTCGCGAAATGCCGGCGGATCGTGTCGCGGTACGCGCCCGAATCGAGCTGCGCGAAGCAGGCATCGAAGGCCGCCGCGCGGCGCACGGCGAAATCGGGTGCGTGCAGGTCGGCCGGGCCGCGCTGGAACGGGTGAAAGAATGCGCCGGGCACGGCCGCGAACACGGGCTCCCAGCACAGCAGCCCGAACAGCGAATTGATCAGCGTGTTTTCGACGTAGTGGACCGGCGAAGCCGGCTGCGCCAGATGGTCGCGCACCGCGAATTCGACGCTGACGGACGCGTCGGGACGCGCAAGCACGAGCGTCTCGCGCGGCACGTCCGCGGCAGCGGCCGCGCGTTCGACGCGCTGGCCGGCACGGCGCTGCAGGCGCGGCAGCATGCGTTCGACGCGCTGACGTTCCTCGTCGCTCTCGAAGCCGCCGCGGGCGTCGAGCGCCAGCGCGAGCGCGTCGTCGTCGCGCCCGCAGCGTTCGAGCACGCGGATGCGCCGGTGGCGGCTGCCGGGCCACGCGCTGCGCGCGTACGCGTCGAGTGCGGCGCACCAGTCGGCACGGCGTTCGCACGCCTGGCCGAGCGCGAACAGCAACTTCGCGCGGCGCGTCGCGAGCCACGGTTGCGCGCAGTCGACTGCATCCAGCGCGCGGATCAGGTCGTCGAACGGCAGATCGTCGGACCATGCATCGAGTGCGTCGCGGCACATCTGCAGCGCGAGATACGCGTCGACGTCGCCGCGCTGCTGGAACGCGCGCGACGACGGCGCGATCGGGACGCTTTCGTACTGGAACACGCCGAGATCGGCGAGTACGAATTCGCTCCAGTCCTGATGCAGATTGCCGAAGAACATCAGCCGCAGCCGGTCGCACAGCGCGCCGACCGTCACCCGTAACACCCGATCGCCGGGCTGCGCGCACCACGCGTCGAGCGGTTGCGCGACGTTGTGCGCGGGCCGCAGCCGGTCGAGCCAGTCGGCCTTGCGCTCGCCCGCATGCGCGGCGAGCGCCGGGAAGATGCGCAGCAGATCGGCCTTGGTGGACAGCGCGAACAGCTCGTCGAGCGTGAGCGCCGGCGCCGGATCGACCCAGCCGAGCGCGACGAGCGGCGCGGCGGCGTCGAGCGTGCAGCCGATCTCGTCGTACACGAGCTTGCTCGCGCGGAAATCGGACCCGTTGCGCATCAGCATCCGCACGAGCAGCGCGCGCGACGCCTGCGGCAGCGTCGCGAACTGCCGGACGAACGCGTGCTCGTGCGCGTCGAACAGGTCGTCGTAACGCTCGCCGAGCCAGGCCAGCGCGCGTTCGAAATTGGTCAGGTAGTAAAACGCCGGAGGCGTCGGCGAGGCAGGCGTCACGGGGATCGATCACTGTACATTTGTACAGGTCGCAATCATATCAAATATGACGGGCAATGCCGCACGCGGCATCGCCCTTGCGCTGCCCGGCCGGTCAGAACTGGTAATTCACCGACATGTCGAACACGCCGTTGGTCGACTGCTGCGTGATCGGGCTGCGCGCCGCGCGGCCGACGAGCTGCTCGAGCGCGCCGTCCACCGTGACGAACCAGTGCTTGTTCACGAACCACACCATCGTCATGCCCACGCCGGCCGACTTGATCCCGGCCCCCGACGAATAGGCCGGCAGCCCGGAGCGCGCGGCCGCGCCCTGGTTCACGCCGAACCAGCTGTTCATGTAGCGGGAATCGGCGAACGTCACGGTCGGCCCCGCGAACCAGAAGAAGTGCTCGTTGCTGCCGGGCATCGGCATGTACGCGGAGAAATCGCCGGTCCAGCCGTTCGACCCGCCGATGCTGCGCCGGATGTCCGCGCGCAGCACGAGCGGGAAATCCTTCGAGACCACGTAGTCGGCCGCGAGCTTCATCACGGGCGCCGCGTTGATGTTGTCGAGACCGTTCAGATGGCCGAGATCGTCGGCCGACCGGCGCCCGAGGTCATAGCCGACCGACAAACTCACGCGCCAGTTCGGCCCGCGCAGCACGTTCGCGCCGAGGCCCTCGCCCGTCGACAGGAAGAATAGGTCGCGATAGCGGATGTCGAAATTCGGGCCGCCCATCACGCGATAGCGGTCGGAGCCCGCGTAGCGCGGCTGCAGCGTCATCGCGGCGCCGACGCTCACCTGCCACGTGGGGATGTTCGGATCGAAGAGTTTCTGGAGCGGTACGCCCGCCGTGTATTGCCATTCGCCGAGCGGCGAAGGCGTCTGGGCCGACGCGTCGCGGGCGCCGGCGGCGGCGAGCGCCGCGAATGCCGACAGGCCGGATACGAACCGGCGTACGCCGGGGGACAGCAACAGGCGAGCAACAGTGGTCAAGGCGGTCTCCGTCGGTTGCACGAAACGAACCTGAGGGAAAGCGCGTCGCGCTTCATCGGCTGCAACGGCAGGCAGCCTGCGGCGCGAACGTAGCATGCGCTGAATTAACGGACATCCTACGCGACGCGCGCGCAGACGCAAAGCGCCCGTTGTGGGCGGGCACTTTGCCGGAATCCGGCATGAGCCGGCGGACGATTGCGGAATCAGAAACGCTCGACGTGATAGTCGCCGGCGAGCGCGGCCGGACTGCGGGTCGACATCATTCGCGAGAAGCCGTCGGCGAGCCGGCCGAGCGCGAGCTGCTTCTGGCTCGCGTCCCAGTGCGTGTAGGTGTCGTAGGCGGCATCGTCGAACGAAACGGTGACGGCGACCGGACGGCCGCTCGCGCGAAAGCCGATCTGCAGCACGCCGCCGGGCAATTCCTCGATGTGATAGCGGAGCGAACGCGATTCGAAATAGCGGCCCAGTACCTGAGCGATCGCGCGCTTGTCTGGCGATTGCACGTGAATGTCCATGACGGTCCTCCTTTTCAATGTTCGCGTGGCCGGTCGTGGCGCACGGCGCCCGCCCGGCATCCGCATCGGCGGTGGGTTCGACGGCGGGTCGCCTTGCGGCAGCCCGTCGGGCACGGGCGGATCGACCGGGTCGTCGTGCCCGGGCGGCGGCGGATCCGGGTCGACGTCGGGTGTCGTCGGTTCGGGGCGGTGCAGCATGGATGGCGTGTTCATGTCACTCCTGCGCGGCGGCGCGCGCCGTTCAATGGCGAGGCGAGCCCTCGCAAGCGCCGTGCCTGCTGTCGCGCCGCGCCCGTTGGCCGGTCGGCTCACGCGTCGTACGCCGCCATGACGAGCCACATCGTGCGCCCCTCGGCGGTCAGCTGCACGGCGAGCGCGAACGGATCGGACGGTTCGCATTGCGCGACGAGTGCCTGCTGCGCGCGTTCCGCGCCGTCGTAAACGGTGTCATTCAGTTCGCGCACCTCGTCCTTGCCGTCGAACATGCGCCGCTCCGGCCGATAAAGCCGCGATTCGCGTTTCCACGTATCGAAACGCTCGCGCACATGGCCGAAATCGCCACCGCATACGTTCGCGTCGTAACGTATTCTTTCCCTGGCTGCATTCATCACGATGTCCTCTCGTCCATCCCGGGCGCGTGCCGGCCGGTTCCCGCCGGCTTGCAAGCGCCGTGCCCCCGGCTGCCGCGGGTACGGTGCTTGCGACTTCTCATCGACAAGGAGGTTCGACCATGACCGTATACGCCACCGGCCGCCGCGACGCCGTGTCACCGGCTGCCGGACTGCTCCGGCTCGCCTCGTCGCGTCCGCCGTCTAAAGACAAGACGGAGGAGCGCATCGACGAAGGGCTCGAGGAGACGTTTCCGGCCAGCGACCCGCCCGCCGTCGGCGGTGCGACGCGTATCGACCCCACCAAGCCGTCCGGCGAGCGCGAACGTCGCGCGCCGCACGTCCCTTCCCCGCCCCGCGATCACGGCTGACGGTGGCATCCGGCGCGCGTTGCGTGGTAGCGCACCCCGCGTCGGCCCAAATCAGGAGCGATCCGATGAAAGTCCTTGAACGTAGATGGCATGAAATCAGTGGCGCGGCCGGCGTCGCGGCGCTGGCCGCGATCGAAAGCGCGGTGGTGCTGGCAATCGTCACGATGACGGGCATCGGTCACTGACGTCCCGCATCGACCCGCCGCGGGCTGCCGCCGTGGAAGATGTACAAGCGCGCTGGCAAATTTCTCCGTCGCCCGGCAAGCCCGGTGCAGGTGCGTGATCAGCGTGAACAGGCCTTGGCTCCGGTGTACGCGCCGTGCGCGTGGCACAAGCGGTGCTCCCGTATCGTCCCGATCACGAAGGAGGCGTTCATGTATCGCGTCAACGAGATCATGTCGCGCGACGTAGTGTGCGTCGCGCCGACCGACACGATTCGCCATGCGGCCGAATTGATGCAGCGCTTCGATATCGGCGTGCTGCCCGTTTGCGACGGCGCCGAGCTCGTCGCGATCGTGACCGATCGCGACCTCGCGGTGCGGGCGCTGTCGCACGGCCATTCGCCCGATACGCCGGTGCAGGCGGTCGCGTCCAGACCCGTGCAGTGGTGCGTCGAGGACGACGGCGTCGGCGACGTTCAACAGCGGATGGCCGACGTGCAGCTGCACCGCTTGCCGGTGCTCGACCGCAGCCTGAAGCTCGTCGGCATGGTGTCGCTCGGCGACATCGCGACGCGCGCGGGCGGCCCGGCGCGCGACGAGCTGGCCAATACGCTCGAGGACGTCTCGTTGCCGCGCCGCCGCTGACCGACCGGCGCCCCGATCATCCCGCGGCGTGCCGCCCCGGCGCACTACCCGCGCAACGAGTTTGCGCGCGGGCCGCGGGCGCCGCTTCGACCAGGAGGTTTTCGATGACAACGGACAAACCGTCGCGCGATGCCGCGCGCATCGTCGGCGCGAATCCGCGCACCGTCGCCGGCGGGCCGGGACCCGACGTCATGGCCGCCCGCACGCTCGAAGGCGATCGCGTGCTGACGATGGACGGCGACGACATCGGCAAGATCGCCCACATCATGCTCGACGTGCGCACCGGACGGATCGCGTACGCGGTCGTGTCGTCCGGCGGTCTGCTCGGGATCGGCGACAAGCTGCTCGCGGTGCCGTGGAACGCGCTCGTTCTCGATGCCGAACGCGAATGCTTCGTGCTGCCCGTCGACACTGCACGTGTGCGCGAGGCGCCCGGCTTCGACAAGAGCCGCTGGCCGACGATGGCCGACCCCGAGTGGGCCGAAGCGCTGCATGCGTATTACGGCCGTTCGCCGTACTGGCTGATCGAGGAAGGCGAAACGGCGCTCGATTCGCCGCCGTACGAGGCGTCGCCGGGCGGCCCCGAAGACGGCACGCGGCAGCACTGAAGCCTGTCTGAACCTGCCCGCCCGAAGGCCGGTCACTGCGCGGCGGCCACCGCCTTCGCGAGTTGCCGCGCGGCGCCCAGATGCGCGTTCAGCGTGGGCAGCGTGCGGGCCGCGAATGCGCGTAGCTGGGGGTCGCGGCCCTCTTTCGCCTCGGCTTCGTAAAGCCGGACCGCCGCTTCGTGCGCGTGTGGGCCGGCCAGCGCCACATACGCCGTATCGAACGCGCGCCCGTTCTTCGCCCGCAATGCCGTCACGGCCGGGTCCACGAGCATTCGCGTCTGGACCGGCACGCCCTTTTGCGCGCCAAGGTGCCGCAGTTCGTCCGCGATACGCGCGTGATCGTCGACCATCCGGCGCGCGAAGGCCTTCACGTCCGCGTTCGACGAGCGGTCGAGCGCGAGTTGGCCGGCCTGCCGTTCCACCTTGCCGATCATGCCGGCCTTGTCGACGAACTCGGCGTCGATGCCGGTCGGCCGCTGTGTCATGCCGGGCTCGTCGGCGGTCGGGCCGGGGAGGATGACGCCCGGTGCGACCCGGGCGGACGAAGCCGGCGTCTGCGCGTGAGAGGCCGCGCACGCCAGGACGCCGGCGATGGCCGTCAGCACGCTGGCCAGCCGCCGACGCGCGCGTTGCTCGATTCGGTTCGTTTTCGTCATCCGGGCCTCCGTGTGGAACGACGGAGCGGGCCGGCCGCGCGGCGTGCCGTCACGCGGGACGATGGGCCGACGACGTGAAGAAATCGGTCCACGCGCCGTTGTGCCATGCGCCCTCGGTGCGCTCCACCGACAGCGCGCCGGCCGCGAGCATCGTCCGCTCCGCGAACGTGATCGTGCGCCGCGTCACATGCGCGGCCAGCACGACGCCGTTTTCGCATTGCTTCAACGCGCCATGCCCCTCCGGCGCATCGCCGCGCATCTTGCCAAGCGCGCCGCACAACGCGCCGACATAGCCGCCCACGAGCGGCACGCCGATCCACGCAAGCGGCGAATGAAGACCCCCTAGATACAGCAGCGCGGCCCCGGCGAGCCCGACGACCGCGCCGACGGCCACGCCTTCCAGCGCGCCGAGGCCGCCGGGCCGCGCGGCGGAGTCCGCATAGACGTCGCCGCCGAGCCAGAACAGCGCGTGCTGCCCGGGCGGATTGAGAAAGAAGACCTTCACGTCGTCCCGATGAATGGCGTGGCCGCGCAACTGCTCCGCGCAGCGTTCCGCCTGCTCGAGCCGCGAGAAGCGGCCCGCGATGATGGTGTCCATGTCGAACCTCCTGCCCGGTGACGCGCAGGGTCGCGGGCGCGCGACGCCCGATCGGCCCGGCGCTGGCCCGCGCATCACGTTACTTCCGGCGAATCTGCAGCTTGTCGCGCACGCCGCTCACGCCGCTGACGTCGTGCGCGACGCGGATCGCGGTCGCGCGTTGCCGCTCGTCGGGTACGTTGCCCGTGAGTTCGACCACGCGGTCGCGAACCTGCACGTCGATGTCGCCGGAGGCCAGGCCGCGTTCGGCGACGAGCGCGGCCCTGACGCGGGACGCGAGCGTCGCATCGCGGATCTGGCCCCCGACGGCCGACGCCTGGCTCGCCAGCTTCGCATGGGTGCTTTCGTCGGCCGATGCGTAGCGGGGCGTCGCGATCCATGCACACGACAGCATCAGTATGCTCGCGATCGGCACGACCGGCGTCCTGCGTCGGGTGCGTGCCGGCTTGCCGTCCGTGCCGTCGCGCCGCGGGTTTTCCGTTGCGTCCATCGCGTCTCCTTTTTCGTATGTGCTCAGCGTCAGGCGACCGGCGTGCCGCGCCGTCCGTGTGCGCCGCTACTGCTCGCGCGGCTTCCCGCCGCTCCTGTCGTTCGGGTCGTCCGGTACGACGTCGACGATCACGCTCGCGAGCGTCGGCATGTCGACCGGCTTGCACAGATAGGCATCGAACCCCGCGGCCATCACGCGGCGCCGGTCTGCCTTGCCGGCGTGCGCGGTGACGGCGACGACCGGCAGATGCCCGCCGCCGTTCGGCAGGCGGCGAATCCGGTCCAGCAGCCAGTAACCGTCGCCGTCCGGCATCGCGAGATCCGACAGCACGACGCTCGGCTGCTGCCGCTCGACCGCGTCGAGCGCATCGTGCCCCGACCGCGCGGTCGATACCTGCGCGCCCATCGTTTCGAGCGCCACCGCGAGGCTCGTCCGCGACGTCGGGTCGTCGTCGACCACGAGCACGCGCTGGCCGTCGAGCGCGACCGTATCGGACATACGCTTCGTGCGCGGCGGCTGCTCCACCGGATCGTCGGCGTCCCAGCCGGCCGGCAGCGTCACCGTGACGGTCATGCCGCGCCCCACCCCCGCGCTCGTCGCGACCACCTCGCCGCCGTGCAGCTGCGCGATGTTGCGCACGATCGACAGGCCGAGCCCCAGGCCGCGCTTCGGCGACGTGAACGCGCCTTCCGGCCGGCTGAACGTGTCGAACAGGTGCGGCAGGTATTCCGGCGCGATGCCTTGCCCGGTATCGGAGACCGACAGCCGCACGCGCTCCCCGGCACGCGTGAGCGACACGTTGATGCGTCCGCCCGGCGGCGTGAACTTGATCGCGTTCGACAGCAGGTTCGACAGGACCTGGCGCAGGCGTTCGCCGTCCGCCGGAATCACGCAGGCCGGCATCGCGTACTCCGTCGACAGCACGAGCCCGTTCGCCTCGGCCGTCGCGTCGAGTTCGCGCGCGGCGTCCCGCACGATCCGCACGAGATCGACCGGCACGCGTTCCAGGCGCAGCCGGCCGGTCGCGAGGGACGACGCGTCGAGCAGGTCGGCGACCATGTGCGACAACGACCGCGCGCTGCGATCGATCGCGTCGACCGCCTGCTGCGCGAGGCCCTGCCCGTCGGCGTTGCGCAGCACCTCGACCCAGCCGTAGATCACGTTCAGCGGCGTGCGCAGTTCGTGCGACACCGTCGCCAGCAGTTCGTCCTTCAGCCGGTTCGACGCGTCGGCCTGCACGCGCGCATCGCGCGCGCCGCGCAGCGAGCGCAGGTGGTGGCGTTCGTTGCGGCGGCGTTCGCCCGCTTCGCGCAGCGTCAGCGACAGGCCCGCGCAGTTGCCCTGCGCGTCGACGAGCGGCGACGCGGCGAAGGTGGCGCGAAAACGGCCGCCGTCGGGGCGCACGCACAGGACGTCGAGCGGCCCGACCGGCGTGCGCAGGTTCGCGAACGACGCCGGCACCGCATGCCGGCGCAACCAGCGCGGCGCGATCATCGTGACGATGTCGCGTCCGCTCGCCTGTGCCGGATCGATGCCGAAGATGTGTGCCGCGGCCGGATTCCAGCTGACGATCCGGCGCTCGGCGTCGGTCCCGACGATCGCATCGGGCGACGCATCGACCACGCGGCGCAGCAGCCCGTCGTCGGGCACGCGCGCGACGGACGACGGCTCGCGATGCGGCGGATGCGGATCGCCGTCGTGGTCGCCGGTCCCGTGCGGACGATCGTTCGCGAGCAGCGGCTTCACCGCCGCCACCAGCACGCATTCGACGAAACCGATCGCGACGAACGCGCCGGCTTGCGCCAGCAGCGTAGCCAGCGGCGCGTCGCGCCACCACAATGCGGAGATCACGCCGACGCTCGCGACGGTCGCGACGAGGCCGCCGCCGAACGACGTCAGCCATGCGGCGGCCGCCACGCCGGCATAAAAAGGCAGCGGCGCAAAGGGCGCGTGCTGGCCGACGGCCCGAATCGCCCACGCCTGCAGCGCGGACGCCAGCCCGACGGCCAGCACGACCCATGCACCCTGCCGGAACAACTCACGGGTCAGAGTCCTCATTGCGTCCTTGCATCGCGCCGGCTCCCGTCGTGCGGGGGGATGCCGCCTTTCGGCCATCCGGCATACCGTCGAGCGCGCCGGGCGAGCGTGAACGCGTCAGCAAACAGCGTACCCGGCCGCGGCCTCGCACCGCGCTCGCGGCAATGGATGGCCGGACCCTGCGCCCGCGCCGGCTGGAGCCCGGATGGAGGCTGTCGGTGTTGTCGCGCGCACCGTTGCAATGGGTTGCCGGCCGCTTTTTTCATCGGGTTTCTGTAAAAAAGCGCCGATTGTCACCCGGCCGAGGCGTCGTGCAAGGGTGCGCGAAAAACGATGGACGATTTCTTTCGCTCACGCCGCACACATTGGAATTTTCTATTCCGCGGCACCTTCGCGGTCGTTTCGCTGTCGATGATAAATATTGCAATCAACGGGACGCGTGATGCCGTTTTTCAAAACGGCCCGCGAACGCTTATGGGTGAATCCGCCAACCGGACGAAGCAGCGCGCAGACGGTCGCCGGCTGTCCGGCCGGTCCGCCGCGATGCGCACGCTGCTCGCCCGTATCGACAAAATCGCGCCCACCCGCGCGAGCGTGATGATTGCCGGCGAAAGCGGGGTCGGCAAGGACATCGTCGCGCGCCGGCTGCACGATCTGAGCGCGCGGCGCGACGGCCCGTTCGTGCCGATGAACTGCGGCGCGATTCCGGCCGATCTTGCCGAGGCACAACTGTTCGGGCACGAGAAAGGCAGTTTTACCGGCGCGATCACGCAGCGCGAGGGTTTCTTCGAAGCCGCGCGCGGCGGCACGCTGTTGCTCGACGAGGTCGCGGAAATGCCCGCCGCGCTGCAGGTGAAACTGCTGCGGGCGATCGAGTCGAACACGATCGTGCGCGTGGGCGGCACCGAATCGATTCCGCTCGACGTGCGGTTCGTGTCGGCCACCCGCCACAATCCGGCCGACGCGGTGCGCGACGGCCGGTTGCGCGAGGACCTGTTCTACCGCCTCGCCGCGTTCGCGATCTACGTGCCGCCGCTGCGCCAGCGCGACGGCGACGTCGAGACGATCGCGCAGGAATTCGTCGACACGCTGAACGCGCGGCATCGCGCGCACAAGCGGCTGACCGACGCGGCGATCGCCGCATTGCGCGCGTATTCGTGGCCCGGCAACGTGCGCGAACTGCATAACACGATCGAGCGCGCGTACATCCTGGCGGACGAAGGCATCGACGTCGCCCTGCCGAAGCAGCCGATGCCGGTGGCCGACAGTGCCTCGGAAGGCGCGATGGCGCTGCCGGTCGGTGCGACGCTGCACCACGCTCAGCAGCGCTTCATCGCGGCGACGCTGCGTCACTTCGACGGCAACAAGCCGCGCGCGGCCAAGGCGCTCGGCATCAGCCTGAAGACGCTCTACAACCGGCTCGCGCTGATGCGCGATCAGGACGGTTCGTAAGCGGCGCGGTCCGCCGCCGCGTCAGGCGACCTTGAACTGCCCGACCGTCGTCGCGAGCGCGTTCGCCTGCGACTGCAGCGCGGTGGCGGCCGCGGTCGACTGTTCGACGAGCGCCGCGTTCTGCTGCACCATCTCATCGAGCTGGCTGACCGCGCGGTTCACTTCCTGGATCCCGCGCGTCTGCTCGTTCGCCGCATGCGTGATCTCGGAGATGATGGTCGTCACGTTCGCCACGTTGGCCACGATCTCGCGCATCGTATCGCCGGCCTGGCGCACCTGCCCGGCCCCGGCCGACACGCTCGCGACCGTCGATTCGACCAGCACCTTCACTTCGCGCGCGGCCTGGGCGCTGCGTTGCGCGAGGCTGCGCACTTCCTGCGCGACGACCGCGAAGCCGCGGCCCTGTTCGCCTGCCCGCGCCGCCTCGACGGCCGCGTTCAGCGCAAGGATGTTGGTCTGGAACGCGATCCCGTCGATCACGCCGATGATGTCGCCGATCCGGCCCGATGCTTCCTCGATCTTCCCCATCGTCGCGACGACGTCCGACACGACCACGCCGCCGTGCGACGCGATCCGCGACGCGGCCGCCGCGCGCTCGTCGGCCTGGCCGGCGGCCGCCGCCGACTGACCGACGGTCGCGGTGATCTCTTCCATCGACGCGGCGGTTTCCTCGAGGCTCGCCGCCGCCGATTCGGTACGCGACGACAGGTCCTGGTTGCCCGCCGCGATCTCGTTCGCGGCGGTGCGCACCGATTCGCTCGCGTCGCGAATCTGGCGCATCACGTCGTTCAGCTTGTCGACGAAGCTGTTGAACGAGCGCGCGATGTCGGCGACTTCGTCGCGGCCGTCGGCCGGCAGCCGCTTCGTCAGGTCGCCGGCGCCCGAGCCGATCGCGGCCATCGCCTGGCGCACCTGGGACAGGCGGCGGAACGCGGTCGCGGTGATCGCGCCGATGATCAGCGACGCCACGCCGACGATCACGATCAGCGTGATCAGCGACGCGGTCAGCAGCGAACGCATCCCGGCCGTCGCCTCGGTCTTGTCGAGCAGCACCAGCGCGTACCAGTCGGTGCCCGGCACCGGCTTCGCGCGCACCAGCTTCGCGTCGCCGCCGACGCCGACCTCGACCGGCGCGTTCGCCGCCGCGATCGACGCCACGCCCAGCGAGCCGAGTTCGGGCGACACGTCGGCGACCGGCTTCAGCGTGAGCTTCGCGTCCGGGTGGGCGACGACGTGGCCGCTGCTGTCGACCAGCATCCCGAAGCTCGCCGGCGTCGGGCGGATCGACTTGACGTTGGCGATCACGCTGTCCATCGATAGGTCCGCGGCGACCACGCCCTTCAGCGCGCCGTCGCGCAGGATCGGCACCGCGAACGTGACGACGAGATTGCCCGTGCCGGCATCGACGTACGGCGGCGTGACGACCGGCTTGCCGGCCTGCGCGGCCTGCTTGTACCACGGGCGGCCCGTCGGGTCGTAGTCGGGCGGGATGCCGGTCGGGTCGGAGAAGTGGAACGCCTTGTCGGCATAGCCGGCATAGACGTTCGTGAAGCCGCCGGCCGCCGCCATCTGCTTGAACACAGGCAGCGGGTCGGGCGTCAGCGCGGCATCCTGCAGCGACGCGATCATCCGGCTGCGGGTCGCGACCCAGTCGGCGATCCCGACCACGTGGCCGCTCGCGACGGAGGTCAGGTTGCGGTCGATCGCGTCGTCGTTGTACGCGCGTGCGATGAAATAGTTGATCAGGGTCGTGGCGACGAGCGCGAATACGACGATGGCGACGCACGCGGCAAGGATGCGGGCGCGAATGGACGAAAACATGGCAACGACTCGGTAAGGGAGCGGGAACGCCCGATTGGACGAATTCACCGTGTAAACGGCAAATCGGGCCACTTACTTGAGGTCGTTGTGACGATTCATTGAAACGTATGACGACAGGTGTCCGCGACTGTCAAGGGATCGTCAGGATGGCCGGGTTCGACCGGCGTGCTGCGCGCCGACCACTAGCTACAGCCGGTGGCGCGGACGTGGATCGGCGTCCGCGGGCGCCGCATCGGCCCGGGTGTCGCGGTCGAAGACATCCTTCTGGCGCATCCGCTCGCGCAGGTGCCGGATCGCGAATACGTGGATGTAGTCGTGCACGCGCGCGCCGGACGACAGCGCACGCACTTCGTCGTCAAGCATCGCACGCAGCTGATCCGCGCCGATCGCGCGCCGTTCGGCGGCTTCCTTCAGTGAATCGAGCAAATTGTCCTTGGACATCGACAGACTCCTGACGGTCGAGGAACGAAAAGATGACGGTACTGGAAGCTTAAAGACTGGACAGACACGCGGCGTACGATGCGCCGGCGCGGGTTTGCGCGCGATCAACGGCACGTTGCGTGCCGCCGCGTCGATCCGTTTCCGAACCGTTCGCGCAGGGTTCGCGGTGCACATGGCCCGCGAACGAGACTGGATGGAAGCCTTGCCACGCCACCCCGGGGCGCGGCATGGGCGACGGGCGGCGGGTGGACCGCCGCGCGACGCCGATGCAGTGGGGAAACTTAGACCGTCCGAAATCATGCGTCAAGCGCCCCCTGCGATGCATTCGTCGGACGAACGCGGCGGTGCGGCCGATCATCCGCCGCGCGTGTCAGCGGATTCCGATAGCGTCGCGCAATTTCCTGACAGCGACTTCAGCGCGCGCCGCTTGGCAACGCGCCGTCGCCACACGATACTGATCACATGAACCAGGCGTTCATACCGGAACATCGCTCAGTCGGCCATCGAGCCGGCACGCGGGGTCCGGCGCAGGAGACCAACCATGGCACATCGCACCTTACCGGGCCGGGACGGCCAGCGGCGCGCGTCGGGCAACGCGCGCGCCCTGCCCGCCCGGCCCGCGTCGGCCGGCAACCGTCCGTCCGACGACCTCGACACCTTGCTCGCGCTCGCACGCGAGGCCGGATTGCTCGTCACGCTCGACGGGCAGATCGGCCGCGAGAAGTATCAGAGCGTCGCGGGGTCGGTCCTCGCGTTGCAGCGATTCGCCGCGGCGCTGTCCGCGCGCAACGCGGCCGACGCGCCGGCCGCATCGGAGCCGCGTCGCAAGGCGCGCCCCGGCTGGCCGCATGCGAATCGTTTGCGCAGCCGCACGTGCAGCGCGTGTGCGCCGCTCCATGTCGTGCGTCCGCATGCGCGGGCCCGTCGCTGCACGGGCCGCCGGCACGACCTGCGATCGATTCTTCGCTCCGTCTGATCTGCGCACGTCACCGGCGCACGGCACGGCGCCGTGCATCGGTCGCGCGCGATGACGCGCCGCTCGACGCGGCCGCATTCCAGACCATTCGTGCGGGGAAATGAATTCGACGGGGCCAGGCGGAAAGCGGACGGGGTGACTTCCACCCCGCCCGTCCTCCAAGGCAACCGTCGGTTGCCTACCCTCGTGCCAGAGAGTTTCCGGTCGGATGGCGCGCCGGACACACACGCGGCGCGGCTCCCGAACATGATGTGGCGGCGAGTGCGACAGCGATCGCCTTTCATCGCCTTTCGCATGCCGGCGCGGCCTTGGTCCCGCATGCATGCGAAGGCCAGCCGCGTCGCGGGGGCGCTCCCCCACTGTCTCACGCGACATGCGCCGCGTTTCTGATGCAGGTCAACCCATACCGCTTCGATCGCGACGACGCGCGATTCATTCCGCACCGCGCACCAGCAGCACCGGCACCTGCGCGAGATGCGCGACCCGCCGCGCGACGCTGCCGATCAGCCAGGCGGCGATGCCGCGACGGCCGTGCGTGCCGACCACCAGCAGCTCCGCCCGCCAGTGCACCGCGTCGCGCATCAGTGCATGGGCCACGTCGTCGCTGGTCGGATGCGTTTCGACGATGCCGCGCTTGGTCGGATTGCCTGTCGCATGAAACAGCGGGCCGATCTTCGCGAGCGCATCCTCGCCCTCCGCGCGGTACGCATCCTCGAGGGCGCGCACCGGCACGACATCGGTCAGACGAACCGCGCGATCGATCACGTACGCCGCATACAGCAACGTCGTCGGCGCCGCGAAGCCGAGCCCGACGCGCACCGCGTGCAGCGACGGCTCGCTGCCGTCGACCGCGAACATCAGCCGCTGCAGCGTGCCGTCCGACGTCCGTGCATAGGCGGACGGCACGATCAGCAGCGCGCAGCGCGCGCGTTTCGTCAGCGTGTCCGACATCGCGCCTTCGACCAGCCGCAAAAGCCCGTGATGCGGATTCGCGCCGATCGCCAGCACGTCCGCGTGCCACGTCGACGTATCGTTGACCAGTGCGTCGGCGACCGAGCCGCCCGTGACCGACGTATCGACGACCACCTGTTCGACTTCGATCTCGCTGTCGGCGAACAGCGCCGCGATCCGCTCGCAGGTGGCCTGTGCGTCGCGCATCATGTCCTCGCGCGCCGACGTCAGCAGCGCGTCGATGCGCGGAATGTCGGGCAATACGAGACGCGGATTGTCGATCGCGCAAATGATGCGCAATCGCATGCCGGGACGCAGCAGCGTGCGCACGTAACGGGCGGCGGTCAGCGATTCGGGCGTCGGATCGACGGCCAGCGCGATTCGCGCGAGCGTCGGGATGGGCTGGGCAGGCTGCATGGCGAAGGTCTCCGTGCGTGCACGTCGTCGCCGGGCGACGACGGGGCGTTTCGCGCGGCGGCCGGACAGCCGCTGCGGTCAGGGATCGGCGGGATGCCACGCGAAGCGCGGACAAGCGATGCGTTCGTTCAGCATAGGCCGTCCGGCCCGCGCGTGCATGATCGCGATCAACGATCGCGAACGGTCGCGCGACACCGTGCCCGCGCGGCTTACGACTTCGTCGGCATCGACGCAGCCGGACGGCTCGCGTAGAACAGCGTGTACGCGATGCCGAGCAGCACGATCCACACCGGCCCGATCACGAGCGCGACGCGCGTATCGGGCGTGAACGCCATCAGCACGACGACCAGCACGAGAAAGCCGAGCGCGACGAACGAACCGAGCGGAAAGAGCGGCACGCGGATCGGCAGGCGCGCGATCTGGTCGGCCGACAGCGTGCGACGAAAACGCATCTGCGCGATCAGGATGACGCACCACGTCCAGATCGCGCCGAACGTCGACACCGACGTGAGCCACGTAAACACGTGCTGCGGCGCGAGATAGTTGAGCAACACGCCGATCAGCAACAGCGCGACCGACACGGCCACGCCATACACGGGCACGCCGCTGCGGTTCACGCGACCGAGCGCGGCCGGCGCCTGGCCCTGCTGCGCGAGGTTGTAGAGCATCCGCGCGGTGCTGAACAGGCCGCTGTTGCACGACGACAGCGCCGCGGTCAGCACGACGAAGTTGATGATGCCGGCGGCGGCCGGAATGCCGAGCCGCGAGAACGTCATCACGAACGGGCTGCCCTGCGTGCCGATCTGGTCCCACGGATAGAGCGACATGATCACGAACAGCGCGCCGATGTAGAAAATCAGCACGCGCCAGAACACCGAATTCACGGCCTTCGTCAGCGACTTCTCCGGATTGCGCGCCTCGCCGGCCGTGAGGCCGAGCATCTCGACGCCGAGATACGCGAACATCACGATTGGCAGCGCGGCGATCACGCCGTTGATTCCGTTCGGCATGAAGCCGCCGTGCGACCACAGGTTCGAGATGCCGGTCGCGATGCCGCCGTTGCCGATGCCGAACGCGATCATCAACCCGCCGCCAACGATCATCAGCACGATCGTGACGATCTTGATCAGCGCGAACCAGAATTCGAATTCGCCATACAGTTTGACCGCGATGAAGTTCACCGAGCCCATCGCCAGCAACGCCGCGAGCGCCCAGATCCAGTTCGGCACGCCGGGAAACCACATGTGCATGTAGACGCCGACCGCCGTGATTTCCGCCATGCAGGTGACGATCCACACGAACCAGTAGGTCCAGCCGGTCAGGTAACCGGCGAGCGGGCCGAGGTAGTCGCGCGCATAGCGGCTGAACGCGCCGGCGACCGGGTTGGTGATCGCCATCTCGCCGAGCGCGCGCATGATCAGGAAGATCGCGAGGCCGCCCAGCAGATAGGTCAGCAGGATGGCCGGGCCGGCCGTGCGGATCGCGGTGGCCGAGCCGAGGAACAGGCCGACGCCGATCGTCGCGCCGAGCGCCATCAGATTGATGTGCCGTTCTTCCAGCCCGCGGTGCAACTGGTCTTCAGGTTGTTTCAAATTCGTCTCCTGACAGCCGCGAGCGGGCCGCCGTCATTGTGTCGATGACAATGCGCGACCGTTCATGCCGATTTTGGCAGCCGAAAACGAAATAATCCCCGCTGTCGATTTCCGAATGAGAAACGACACGGATGCCGCGCCGATTCGGTTGGAATTGGCGCGGATTATCCGTATTTCCGGAACAAGCCGGAAATACGGATAGGGCCTTTCACGGAATACACCCGAGCGCCCCGCGCGACGCGGCTGTGCGCGTGACGAGCGGTAACGGAATCCGTCGCTTTCGGCGCGAACGAACGCGCGTCGAATGTGCGCAATCTCACGCACGGATTATGCAGGCGGGATTATAGGGAAGATCGGCGGTTTCACGCCAGGCGATTTTGGGGAAAATCGCGGTGGGGGAAGCGGTGGTTGGATTTGAATGCGAGGGACGCGGCGTACGTATTTACGGCCTGCGGATTTATTTCGACAACGTCGCCCGCACCGTATACTCGCCTTCCAGCCCGCCCTGCTCCGGCCGCACGAAATACCGCGCCGAATCCAGATCGGCCGGCAGCGGCTCGACCGGATAACCGTGCTTTTCCCACGCATCGAGCCCGCCCTTCAGCGCGCGGATGTTGTGGATCATCTTCTTGCGCTGCATCTTCGCGATCAGGCGCTTCGCGGTCGCCTCGTTCGGGCACACGCAATAGACGACGATCGGCCGCTTCAGCACTTCGGGGTCGAGCAGGTCAGGCGAATCGAGATCGACCGGCACCGCGCCGGCAATCCGGTACGGCTCGCGTTCGCGAATCGCCTTCGGCCGCGCGTCGAAGATCAGCGGCGGCTCGTCGGACGTCATCATTTCGACGAGCTGCGGCGGCGAGATGCGCACCTGCGCGAGATAGCGGCGGAACTGCACGCGGCGCACCCAGCGGTACAGCAGGAACGTGATGAAGATCGCGAGGAACGCGTCGAGGATCGTGCCGCCGCTCGCGCGCACCCACAGCACGAACTGGACGATCTGGTCGTGAATGGCCGCGCCGCCGATCAGCCAGAACGCCGCCCACAGCGACGCGCCGGCCAGATCCCAGAACAGGAACACGCCGATGCCGATCGCGGTCGTGCCGAGCAGCGGCGCCGATACGAGGCCGAGGCCCGGCAGGAATTTCGACAGCACGAGCAGCGGCGCACCATACCTTTCGAATACGTTACGTGCGAAACGCAGCGTCGTGTCGAGCGACAGCGAGAAGCGCACGAGGCCGTTCAGCAGGCGCCGGCCACGCGTGCGGCCCATGAAGAACCACAGCGAATCGGCCAACATCGTCGCGCCGATCGCCGCCGCGAACATGCTGACCCAGGACGCCTGCCCCATCGCCGCCATCGTGCCGCCGAGAATCAGCATCGGCACGGCCGGCACCGGCACGCCGAGCTGCGTGATCAACACGCTCGCGAACACGGCCCACGGGCCGAGCGACGATGGAATTGCGATGGGAAAGTGCCACACGGCGGCGCTCCTGGAAGACATGCGGGCCGCGCGACAAGGCCGTCGGTACGGCGGCGCAACGGCTGCCGCGGCATGTCCGCGACCGACCGGTGCATCCTGCGCATTCTAAACGGGTTTGGCCTCGACCGCGCGGAACACGGGCCGTCCGCACGGGCTTTGCACGCGGCGTGACGCGACCGTGACGGTCACACGTCCGGCCGCTGCGCGAGTTGCGCGACATGTTCCGCGTAGTCGGGAAACTCGGCCGTCAGCGCGGCCGCATCCGCCAGCTCGAATTCCGAGAACTCGAACCCCGGCGCCACCGTGCAGCCGACAAGCGCGACGTGCTCCGGCGACGCGCAGCGCGCGCCGAACCAGCTTCCGGCCGGCACGACTGCCTGGAACACGGTGCCCGGATGCGTGAGCGGGTTGCCGAGCCGGTGGATCGTCAGCCCGTCGCGCGCGTCGAGCACCCACACTTCGATCGGATCGCCTGCATAGAAATGCCAGACCTCGTCGGAGCGGATGCGATGCCACGACGAATACGCGCCGTCGCACAGCAGGTAGTAGATCGCGGTCGACGCGGCACGTGGCGCGCCGTCGGCCGGACGCACGACCGAATCGGTCGCGCGGTAGGTTTCACGGAAATAACCGCCTTCGGGATGCGGCTGCAGGTCGAACTGGCGAATCAGGTCGGGCGCGGAAATCGGCATGGCGGATGACGTCGGTAAGGGTGGAAACCGGCATCCGGCGGGCTGCCCGATCCTCATTCTTGCGATCGCGTGCCGCCGGATGTCCCTGCGTCGATCGCCGCGGCCATGCGCGCGGCGAACAAGCGGACACCGGCCGATGCTGCCAGAACTGCGTGCCGGGAGGCAACCGCCGACGTGCAATCACGCACCGGCGAACGTACCGGTCGCACGGCGCAGTACGCCGATCACGCCCATGTGCGGTCAAGCACGCGGCCTCCTGCGGCCCGCCAATGCGCGGGACAGGCGGCGTCGGCGTCGCTTATGCGGCCGCCGGCGTCCCGCCCTCGGCGTGCCGCACCAGCAGCACGGGCCGGTCGGCCGCGCGCAGCAACGATTCCGCTACGCTGCCGAGCAACAGCCTGCGCAGGCCATGCCGCCCGCTCGTGCCCATCACGACCAGATCGGCGTCGGCTTCGGCCGCCGTGCGCATCAGCACCGTCGCGATGTCCTCGCCGTACGCGTCGAGCGCGCGCACCGTGCCCCGCACATGCTGCTGCGCGAGCGCGGCTTTCGCGTCGTCGAGCACCGGCGTCGCGGCATCGGTCGCGGCGACGTCGCCGTCGCGCTCGGCTGCGAAGCCGGCGTCGACGTCGACGAGCTGCGGCCGATGTTCGACGACGTACGCACACGTCACTTCGCCGCCGGACGCGGCCGCGATCCGGATCGCCTCGTTCAGCGCGAGACGCGCGCTTGGGCTGCCATCGAGCCCGACGAAAATCCGCTTGTACATGGTCCGTCCCTCCGACCGGGCGTGCGTCGCGCGTTGCGCAACCACGGCCCGTTACCGCGAGCCGGCCCGGCGCCGGCTTGCCTGCCGAACAGTCTGCCCCACGTGCCGACGCGTGCGTTGACGCGCGTCAAGCGTGGCCGGCGCGCCCGCTGCTGCACGCCGTTTGCCGCAATTTCAACTGCCCCCATTACAAAAAATGTGTAAAACGCGCACAATTTCGTCCTGAAAATAGTCGTTGCACGCAGCCGGTGCGAGTTTCGCCCGGTTTTGCCGCGCTGCCCGAGTGCCCCGGGCAGCCCGAACAACAGAATGGCCATCGAATGACCGTCAGTGGAACCCCGACACGGGACGCCCGAGAGTCCACGCGCCTCGAGATCATGTTACGCCAGCCGTTCGCGGCTGGCGTCGTCGCGCTGTGCGCGGGCGCCGTGCTGTCGCTCGGCGTCGCGCTGCTCGTGCGCGAGCAGTGGCAAACCGCCGTTCATACGCGTTTCGAGCGTCGGACCACGCACGTGACCGCGATGCTGCGGCATGAACTGCAGGCCGGTGTCGCCGTGCTCGAAGGCGCGCGCGGCGCGTTCGGCCTCGTCCCGGACATGACGCCCGGCCAATGGCGCCGGTATGCGGAGACGCTCGATCTCGACAGCGGCCGCTCGCCGGTCCGGCAGATCGGCTATGCGCCGCTGACGCGCGCGGCGCGCGGCGCGCTGGCCGGCGCGATGCCGCTGCCGGCCGATCCGCTCGCGGCAGCGACGCTCAGCGCGCCCGCGTCGAACTCGCCGGTCGTGCGCTTCGGCGCGTCCGACGCGGTGCCGCTCGCGCGCGCGCTGCGGACCGGCGATATCGCGCTCGGCGTTCACCCGGCCGACGACGACGCGTCCCGCGACGCCCGCACCCTGACGCTGTTCCTGCCCGTGACGACCTCGCCGTTGGCCGCCGCCACGCCGTCCGGCACGCGGGAAGCCGGCGTCGACGGGATGCTGTTCGCGGCGCTGAGCCCGCGGCGCCTGGTCGAGCGCGCGCTCGACGCGGAACGCGGGATCGATCTGTGGATGACCGCCAGCGGCGATTCGCGCGCGATCGTCAGCGTCGAGACGACGACCGACAAAGCATCGGCGTCGCCCGACCTGATGCGGCGCACCGATGTGCTGAATTTCGGCGGCACCGCGCTGACGCTCGCCTATTCCGCGGACGGCCGGCCGAGCGCGACCGGCGCGCAGCGAGCGGCCGGCACCGTGCTCGCCGCCGGGCTGATCGCGTCGTTCGGGTTCGCGGCGCTCGTCCATGCGCTGCTGCGCGGCCGTGCCGATGCGGGCGCGAGCAGCCGCGGCAGCCTCAACGAAGCGCGGATGATGGGCATCATCCGGTCGTCGATGGAAGCGATCATCACGATCGACGAGAAGCAGACGGTCGTGATCTTCAATCCGATGGCCGAGCAGGTGTTCGGCGTGTCCGCGATGGAGGCGATCGGCGCGCCGCTGTCGCGCTTCATTCCCGAACGGTTCCGCGCGGCGCACGCGAAACACGTCGACCAGTTCGGCGTGACGGGCGTGTCCGAGCGGCAGATGGGCCGCCAGCGCGTGCTGTTCGGGCTGCGGGCCAACGGCGAGGAATTCCCGATCGAAGCATCGATCTCGCAGATCCGCGACGCGTCGGGCAAGCTGTATACGGTGATGCTGCGCGACATCACCGAGCGGCTGCGGGCCGAGAACGCGCTGAAGCAATCGCGCGAGGAATTGCGCGAACTGTCGGCGAACCTGCAGAACGTGCGCGAAGAGGAAAAGACCCGCATCGCGCGCGAGCTGCACGACGACCTCGGGCAGCAGCTCACCGCGCTGAAGATGGATCTGTCGGTCGTCGAACAGCAACTGCGCATGCCCGGCCGCGCGCAGCCCGACGCAGGCCTGCAGACGCATCTGCAAGGCATGCGGCGGCTGATCGACGCGACGGTCGCATCAGTGCGGCGCATCGCGGCCGACCTGCGGCCGGTAATGCTCGACGACCTCGGCCTCGTGCCCGCGATCGAATGGCTCGCGAACGATTTCACGAACCGCTACGGGATCGATGTCGAGCGCCACATCGAAACGGGCGGCCTCACGTTCACCAGCACAGGCGCGACCACGCTGTTCCGGATCGTCCAGGAAGCGCTGACGAACGTCGCGCGCCATGCGGATGCGACGCGCGTGGCGTTGCGGCTCGACATCGAGGAAGGCTTTTGCGTGCTGCGCGTCGCGGACAACGGCCGCGGCGCGGCGCCCGGCGGTCCGGCCCACGAGGACAAATCGTTCGGCCTGATCGGCATTCGCGAACGCGCACACATGCTGGGCGGCACCGTGACCATCGATACCGCGCTCGCGCGCGGTTTCTCGATTACCGTCTCGTTTCCGCTCGGCACCGTTCAACAGGACACGCTCATCACATGATCAAGGTGCTCATCGCCGACGACCATACGCTCGTACGCGACGGTCTGCGGCACATCCTCCAGAACGCCACCGGATTCGAGGTGGCCGGCGAAGCCTTCGACGGCCCGTCGACGATCGCGCTGGTGCGGGCGACGCCTGCGCAGGTACTCGTGCTCGACCTGTCGATGCCGGGCCGCAACGGCGTCGAACTGATCAAGCAGATCAAGGACGAGAAGCCCGCGCTGCGCGTGCTCGTGCTGACGATGCACGCGGAGCAGCAATACGCGGTGCGTGCGTTCCGCGCGGGCGCGTCCGGCTATCTGACGAAGGAAAGCGCGAGCGCGGAGCTGGTCGGCGCGGTCACGAAAGTGGCGTCGGGGGGCGTCTACGTGAGCCTCGCGATGGCCGAGCAGTTCGCGCAGAGCCTGAACGAGCCGGCCGAAACGCTGCCGCACCAGCGGCTGTCCGACCGCGAATTCGACGTGTTCCGGCGGATCGCCGCCGGCCAGACGCTGACCGAGATCGCGAACGCGTTGTGCGTGAGCGCGAAGACAGTGAGCACCTACAAGACCCGGATCCTGGAAAAGATGCAGATGCCGCACGAAGCGGCGCTCGTACGTTACGCGATGCGGCACAAGCTGCTCGACGAAACGGACGACGTGTAACGGACGACGTGTAGCGGACGACGTCTGGCCGGCGTGGTGCGGGCCTCGGCAGGCCCGCGCATGACGCGTTACTTCGCGGGCACCGGGCACGCGAGGTCGCCTTCCTCGCAGGACAGATAGCCTTTCAGCGTTTCGGTGCGCGCTTTGGTCAGATCGTCGAGGCAGGTCGATACGACCATCGGGTATGCACTGCCGCCCTCGGCATTCGCACTCGAGAAATGGCATTCGGCGTCGCGGTACGCGATCCACGCGCGCTGCGCGTCCACGAGCTTGTCGGCGAGCGGCCGCGCGTCGCGCAGGCGCGCGGTGACGGCCTGGTAGATCCTGTTCAGTTCCCCGTCGGATTTCTTGTACGCGCGATCGGCACACGCCGTCATCGTCGCCTGATCCGTCGCGTCCGCACAATTCGCCTGCGCATGGGCGACGCTCGCCACCAGCGCCAGCGAGCCCAGCAGACCGGTCAAGACACGCATGGATGCTCCTTTGTTGTTCGTTGAAGTGTGGAACCCGGTGCCTTGTTGCGCCCCGTGTGCATGGGCCGCGCCACCGCGGCGACATCGACCGCGATGCTAGCGCACGCGCGGCGGATTGTCAGCGGGTGCCGGGGTGACGCCCGAGACGCGATTTCGCCGGTTGTCGTGTTTTCCTGACGGCGAGAGCATCCGATCGCTGCGCATCATTGAAAAAGCCCGCACTCGGAACTGAACCGAGTGCGGGCTTTCTCGACAAACCTTCAGCCACGGCCCCCAAGGGCCGCGACACAACGGCCGGCTTAGTGGCCGAAATACACCGACGAGCGGTCGCCGACGGCCGGCACGACCGCGCGCTGGCCCGACTGCGACGTCGCGACCGGGTTCGAACCGTAACCGGTTGCGTCGGCTTGCGCGCCCGTGTTCTGCGCGGCGGCGATCTTGGCCTGGGCGGCCTGGATGTTTTCCGGATAGTTGATCCAGTCGTTCGGGTTGTAGCCGGCCTTTTCGAGCTGGACCAGCTCGGCGCGCACTTGCGCGCGCGTCAGCGGCTGTTGGTTCGATTGGGCGAACGAGACGACCGGTGCAGCCACGAGGGCGGCCAGTGCAACTGCCTTGATCAGCGATTTCATGATGCGTTACCTCCAGGATTGTTTTGTCAGGCGCTTCGGACTCGGGGTCGTTGCGCATGAGTAGAAGTCTAGGAGTCGCGGCTATCAGGGTAAATACTTAAATCGCAAATTCACTGTTGACCGAAACCGTACAATCGCGCGGGAATAACGCAATTCATCAGACGATTATCGACGCTCGCACACCGAATGCCGTTCTTCGGCATCCGGCACGCTCGGCAGCGCGTCAGCGCGGGCGATCGGTATCCACCGGCGCCATCTGCCTGTCGAACAGCAACGCCTTGAGGCGCACGCGATCGTCGGCATCGATGTCGCCGAACGCCGCATGATGCAGCGTCAGCGCTGGAGCCGCCGGGTCGGCATGCACGGCCCGCACCGTGCCGTCGAGCGCCAGTTGCTCGACGCGGCCGCCGGCTTCGTACGGAAGCAGCACGCGCAACGGCTCGCCGGTGGCCGCGAGCGGCCGGTCGACGGCGATCGACAAGCCGCTCAGGCTGATGTCGTGCACCATTCCGATGCCTTCCGCCCCCTGCGCCGCGCCGCTGCAGCAGGCGGCGATGCGCACCGGCACGCGCGGCTCCGCGCGCGCACGCAGCCGGTCGACGAAGCCGGGCGGCGACAGGATCATGAACGGCGCGGCGCCCGACGCCTGCACCGATTCGACCGTCGCGCCGAAACGGAACACCGCGGCAGCGCCGATCGCCACCGCTTCGACGTCGTCGCCGCGTGCGAACTCGAGCACGGCGGCGGGTAGCGGTTCGACGAACAGCGCGCCCGACGCACCGACACCGATCAGCCGGCAGCGTTGCAGCGCACGCGTCGTGCCGACCCGGCGGCGAATACCGATCGCGGCGCCCGCCGACAAGCCCATGCGCGTGGCGGGCGCGCCCGCCGCCCCGGGCACGCTCGGCTCGATGCCGCTGCCCTCGCGTCGGCGTACGGGGTGGAAATGGTCGAACAGGAAAGCATGCTGCGCGGCATCCTGCAGCGTCGTGCCGGCCGGCAGCAGCGCGGCACCGTCGGCGTCGTAGAGGTCGAAGCCGAGCGGGACGCCGGCGGAAAGATCGTCGCGCGCGAGCGCGACGTAGTCGGTGGAAAGCCGCATCGGAGAAGCGCGGAGCGACCGCGCGAGCTATCGTGACAACTTGATTACGGCAGCATCGCGCGGATCTGAACGGCTTCGTTACTGCGAGGCGCCCGGCGTATCGGGCACGGCCGGCACTGGAGCTGGCGGTGGCGGAGCCGGCACGGCCGACGGGGCGGCGCCGACGCCGGCGTTGCTTCCGCTCGTGACACTGGCGCCTGCCGGCGGCTGCGCAGGCTGCGATGCGCTCGCCGACAGCGCCGCGGCCGACGCGGCCACTTCGGACGCCGGCACCCATTCCTCGACGATGCCGCCGGACGCGGCATCCGGCGCCGATGCAGCCGAAGCCGCCGACGCCGCCTCTTCGTCGGTCTCGGCCGGACGCTCGATACGCTGTGTCCTGACCGGCGTGGGCGCCTTCTTCGCCTCGGGCGGGAACCACGTGTCGAACAGGTCGGTCACGCGCTCGCGCAGCGATCCGAACCAGCCCGGCGACGGCTCGGTATCGAATTTCGCCTTCGTATCGACGATCCGGGCGCGCTGCGCGCGCTGGAAGAAATCGCCGACGATCGGCAGCGCGCTGTGCGCGCCCTGCCCCCAGTAATCGCTGCGCAGCGTCACGCGGCCGTCGTCGAACCCGACCCACGCGCCGGCGACGAGGCCTGGCTGCATCAGGATGAACCAGCCGTCCGCGTTGTCCTGCGTCGTGCCGGTCTTGCCGGCCACGTCGCCGCGGATCCCGAAGCGTGTGCGGATGCTGCCGCCCGTGCCGCGCGTCACGACGTCGCGCATCACGTCGAGCAGCGTCTTGTCGGTTTCGGCATCGAGCGCACGCTCGGGCGGCGCCGGTGCGTATTCGGCGAGCACCTCGCCCTGGCGGTTCTCGATGCGCGTGACCATCTGCGGCTCGACGTACAGCCCGTCGTTCGCGATCGTCGCATACGACGCGACCATTTCCTTCAGCGTGACCGGGCTCGTGCCGAGCGCGAGCGACGGCACGCGTTCGAGCGGGCTTTCGCGCACGCCCATGTCGCGCGCGAGCCGCGCGACGGCGCCCGGCCCGACCTTCTCCATCACCTGCGCGGTGATCCGGTTGCGCGACAGCGCGACGGCGTCGCGCAGCGTCATCGGCTTGCCCGTAGGCGGCGCGTCATCGTTCGGTCGCCAGATCTCGCCGCCCTTCAGCGGAATCTCGACCGGCTGGTCGATGAACGTGTCCTCCGGCTTCATCCCGCTCGCGAACGCGGCGCCATAGACGAACGGCTTGAACGTCGAGCCCGGCTGGCGCCGCGCCTGCGCGACGTGGTCGAACGGCTCGCGCGTGAAGTCGCGGCTGCCGACCCACGCGCGGATCTGCCCGTCGCGCGGATCGATCGCGAGGAAGCCGGCCTGCACGTCGGTCTTCGCCTTGCACAGCGCATGCAGGAAGCCGCGGTCGGCCGCGAGCAGCTTCATCGCCGCCGCGTCGTCCTTGCCGGCGTCCTGCGCGGCCTTGTACTCGGGCGATTCGCGCATGAAGGTGCGGAACACCTCGTTGTCGGTGCCGCAGCCGTCGCGGCCGCTCCACGCGTTGTTCGCGATGCCCTGCAACTGATTGCCCTGCAGCGTGAGCGCCTGCGTCGCCATCTGCTGGAGCCGCGCGTCGATCGTCGTGCGTACGATCAGCCCGTCCGAGTAAATGTTGTAGTCGTTGCGGTCGGCCCACGCGATCAGCCACTTGCGCAACTGCTGCGCGAAATGCGGCGCCGGCCCGGGCGGCTCCTTCTGGCGCTCGAAGTCGATGCGCAGCGGCCGGCGCTGCAGCTGCGCGAACTGCGCCGGCGACAGCTTGCCGTACTTCACCATCTGGCCGAGCACCGTGTTGCGCCGTTGCAGCGCGCGCTCGGGGTTCAGCACCGGGTTGTAGTAGCTGTTGCCCTTCAGCATCCCGACGAGCGTCGCGCTGTCGAGCACGTCGAGTTCGTCGGCCGACTTGTCGAAATAGGTGCGCGCGGCCATCTCGACGCCGTACGCGTTGTACAGGAACGGCACCGTGTTCAGGTAGGTCTCGAGGATCTGGTCCTTGCTGTAGACGGCCTCGATCTTCAGCGCGGTGATCGCCTCCTTCACCTTGCGCGTGAGCGTCGGCGCGCGGCCGATCTCGTCCGGGTACAGGTTGCGCGCGAGCTGCTGCGTGATCGTCGAGCCGCCCTGGCGGCTGCCCGAGAACGTATGGAGCGCGGCCGACGCCGTGCGCTTCCAGTCGAGGCCGTGGTGTTCGTAGAAGCGATGATCCTCGGTCGCGATCAGCGCGTCGACCATGTGCGGCGAGATCTGCTTGAGCGACACCCATTCGCGGTTCGACGGCTTGAATTCGGCCAGCAGCTTGCCGTCGGCCGACAGCACCTGCGCGGGCTGGTCGACGCGCGCCTTGCGGATGTCGCCGATGCCCGGCGTGAACGGGATCAGCGCGACCACGTACACGGCGAACAGCGCCGGCACGGCGGCGGCGGCGAGCAGCGCGCCACGGCGCGTCGGGTGGCGGACATGGCGCCACGCGGTGGCGGCGAGAGGCTTGACCCGCGCGACGGCGGCCGCCGCGACGGGTTGGGCGCGCGCGACCCATCTGGCACAGAAGGCACGCACTGACGGCACGTTTCGGCGATTCACGCGGGTGGAGCTCGGCTGAAAAGGCTGCATCGTACCAAACTCGCGCGGCCGTCCGACCCGCGGCGGCCTTGGGCTGGCACACGCGGTGCGGTGTTACGACGGCGTTCACGCAAAAAAGGCGCGTGTCCGGCAATCGGAGCGACGCGCCAAACCTGGTACCACAACCGGAACGCCGCGCGACGGCGGCGTGCCCCGCGCCGCGGCTCAGCGCACGAGAAATCCGTACGTGAGCGGATCGCGCTCGTCGACGATCCAGTTCGCGAACCCGCAGATATGCGCGCTGCCTTCCACTTCCGGGATCACGGCCGGGATGTCGCCGACCGTCGTTTCGCGCAACACGCGGCCCTTGAAGACCGTGCCGACGATCGATTCGTTGACGAGCGTGTCGCCTGCCGCGAGCAGCCCGCGCTGGTAGAGCTGCGCGACGCGCCCGCCGGTGCCGGAGCCGGTCGGCGAGCGGTCGACCTCGCGATCCGCGAACACGCAGCAGTTCGCCTGCGTCGAACCCGCATGGCGCGGCGCGTTCGCGATGATCGTGCCGTAGATATGGTTGATTTCCGGGATCTCCGGATGCGCGACCGGATATTTCGCGTTCGCGGCCGCCTTCACCTCCGCGCCGAAGCGAATCAGTTTCTCGACTGCCGATTCGCGCACCGGCAGGTCGAACGGTGCGCCGTCGACATAGAAATAGAACGCGCCGCCATACGCGATGTCGCCGGTCACGGTGCCGAACGACGGCGTGTCGACCGACACGTCGCGCCGCCAGATGAACGACGGCACGTTGACGAAGCGCACGGGCCCCGCATGCTCGCCGTCCCACCGGACGAACGCCTCGATGAAGCCGCACGGCGCGTCGATGCCGACCCGCGTCTCGGGTACCGTGCGCTGCACCCAGCCGAGCTCGACGGCCGCGGTCGACAGCGCGATCACGCCGTGTCCGCAATGATCGCTGTAGCCTTCGTTGTGCACGAAGATCACGCCGAAATCGGCGTTCGGCGACACGGGCTCGGTCAGATAGCCGCCGTACATGTCGGCGTGGCCGCGCGGTTCGAACATCAGCGCGCGGCGGATTTCGTCGGCGTGTTCCTTGAGCCACGCGCGGCGCTGGACGATCGTGTCGCCTGGCAGACGCGGCAGCCCGCTCGTGACGATGCGGAACGCCTCGCCGCCGGTGTGCACTTCGACGGTGGACAGGGATCGGGAAATTTTCATGGGGGATCGGATGCGTTGAAACGAAGGACGGCGGCCGGGCCGCCGTCCGGTGACGGGCCGTGCGGCCAATTACTTCGCGTACGGTTCCGGCAGGCCGTTGCGGATCACGTAGACGGTGGTCGGCGCGCCTTTCAGGTCGCCGTTCGCGTCGAACGAATAGGTGCCCGCGACGCCCGCGTAGTTCGACTTCGCGAGTTGCGCGCTCAGCTTCGCCTTGTCGGTGGTCGTGCCGGCCTTGACCATCGCGTCGGCGAGCAGCTTCACGCCGTCGTAGTAATTGACGCCGTAGACCTGCGTATCGGTGTGATAGGCGTCGTGGTACTTCTTCAGGAAGTCGCGCCCGGCCGGCGTCTTCTCGAGCGCGCCGCCGCCCTGCGCGCAATAGACGATCGACGCGGCCTCGCCCGCGACCTTGCCCATGTCGGCCGAACAGATGCCGTCGCCGCCGAGCAGCTTCGCGCGCAGGCCGCGCTGCTTCATCTGCTTGGCCATCGGTGCACCCTGCGCCGCATAGCCGCCGAGGAAGATCACGTCGGGGTTGGCGGCCTTGATCTTGGTGAGAATGCCGAGGAAGTCGGTGGCCGACGAATTCGTGTATTCCTGGTCGACGATCTTGATCCCGTTCGCCTTCGCGACGTTCGTGAACTGCTCGGCGACGCCCTGCCCGTATGCGGTGCGATCGTCGATCACGGCGGCGGTTTTCGCGTTCAGCGTCTTCGCGGCAAACGTGGCCATCGTGCCGCCGAGCTGCTCGTCGCTCGCGCCGATCCGGAAGATGTTCTTGAAGCCCTGCTTCGTCAGCGCCGGGTTCGACGCGACCGGCAGGATCGGCACGCCGGCCGTCGAATACACGCGCGACGCCGGAATCGCGACGCCCGAGTTGTACGGCCCGAGCACGGCGACGACGCCTTTGTCGACAAGGTTCTGCGCGACCTGCACGCCGGCCTTCGGGTCGGCCTGGTCGTCCTCGGAAACCAGTTTGAACGTCACGGTCTTCCCGCCGACCTTCACGCCGGCCTTGTTGAGCTCGTCGATCGCGAGCCGCGCGCCGTTTTCGTTGTCCTTGCCGTTGGCGGCCTGCGGGCCCGTGAGCGGCGCCGAATGGCCGATCATCACGACTTCCTGCGCATGCGCGGAAGTCAGCGCGCCAGCGGCCACGGCCACCGAGAGCGCGGTCATGAGGTGTCGCATGGTGTCTCCTGATTGGTTTTGTGTGAAACCAATGTAGGACACGAGTGGTCACATCGCAAGCAATTTCAAAATAATTATCGGGATTTTGGTCACATTGAAGACCAAACCACTCCCATCATTTCGGCGCAATGTCGCGCCGCACGCGGCGAATGTGCTGTTCGACATAGAACGCGGCCGCATCGGCATCCCCGGACACGATCGCCTCGTAGATCAACCGGTGCTCGGACACGTACAGCCGGATTCGGCCCGCGTCGTAGATGCCATCGTCCTTCAGCCGCTTCCACAGCGGCTGGTCCATCGTCTTCGCGACTTCGTCCGCGATCTTCACGATCAGCGCGTCGCCGGTCATCAGCGCGAGCTGCCGGTGGAACAGCCGGTCGCTCTCGTTCCACAACGCGCGCTGATGCGGATCGTCGACGTCGGTGATGGTTTCCATCTGCGCGAGATAGCGCTCGGCGCCGGGGTCGGCGCGACCATGAGCGGCCGCGAGGCGCGCGATCGCGGGCTCGAGGATCAGCCGCACGTCGAGCGTCGACGTCGGGCTGAAGTCGGCCTCGGATACCGCGTCCGCGTCGCCGCGCTGCGCGAGCACGTCGAGCGGCGCCGCGACGACGTAGGTGCCCGAATTGCGCTTCGTGAACACGAGCCCTTCGTTCTGCAGCGCGCCGAGCGCCTCGCGCACGGCCGGCCGGCCGACCTGGAACAGCGCCGCGAGCTCGCGCTCGGACGGCAGCCGCGATTCGGCCGCGTAGCGCCCCGCGCGGATCTCGTCGCGGATCTTTTCGGCTACCTGCTCGTAGATCTGCAGCGGCCTGAAACCGCCTTCGAGTGAGTCGGGACGCGCGGACATCATCGTGTGGCTCCTGCCCGTTCGCGGGCGTGGATCTGGAATGGGTTCGCACTATACCGGAGCGGCGCGGGCAGCGCGGCAGCGGCGAGCCTTCTGGCCAGATATTAGAACCAAAATCTGCGCCGCGCTTTATTTTCTGGGTTGCCGGCGCGCCAGCAAGTGGTATAAATTCGATCCACACTGCCCTGTGTCACGGTACCCGGCAGACCTGCGGCGGGCGCGGCATGCGTCCGCCGTCCACGCTCACCGACGCCCACGACGTACACGATGACCGCCCTTTCCCCGATTCCCGTTTTCGATGCGGCCGACACGGCCGCGCTGCTCGACTACCCGGCGCTGCTCGCCACGCTCAGGCAAGCGGTCGTCGAGTACGCGGCAGGCGACATCGTCAGCCCCGAACGCCTGGTCGTGTCGCTGCAACGCGGCGGCGTGATGCTGTCGATGCCGTCGAGCGCACACGATCTGGCGAGCCACAAGCTCGTGAACGTGTGTCCCGGCAACGGCGCACGCGGACTGCCGACGATTCTCGGCCAGGTCACCGCGTACGACGCGACGACCGGCGAAATGCGCTTCGCGCTCGACGGCCCGACCGTCACCGGCCGCCGCACGGCGGCGATCACAGCGCTCGGCATCCAGGCGCTGCATGGCGCCGCGCCGCGCGACGTCCTGCTGATCGGCACCGGCAAGCAGGCGGCCAATCACGCGGAAGCGCTCGCCGCGATTTTCCCTGATGCGCGCCTTCACGTGCGCGGCACGAGCGCGGATAGCGCGGCCGCCTTCTGCGCCGCCCACCGCGCGCATGCGCCGCAGCTCGCGCCGCTCGACGGCGACGCGATTCCCGATGCGATCGACGTGGTCGTCACGCTGACGACGAGCCGCACGCCCGTCTATCGCGACGCCGCGCGCGAAGGCCGGCTCGTGGTCGGCGTCGGCGCGTTCACCGCGGATGCCGCGGAGATCGACGCGAACACGGTGCGGGGCAGCCGGCTCGTGGTCGACGATCCGGCCGGCGCGCGCCACGAAGCGGGCGACCTGATCGTCGCGCAGGTCGACTGGCAGCACGTCGCGTCGCTCGCCGACGTGCTGAACGGCACCTTCGCTCGCGGCGGCCCGCTGCTGTTCAAGAGCGTCGGCTGCGCCGCATGGGATCTGGCCGCGTGCCGCACCGCGCGCGACGCACTGGCCGCGCGCCGCGCCGGCTGACCCGGCCGCGCAATCGTTCGCGCCACCGTGCGCGCCGCTCGCGCGGCATCGCATCGTCGGATTCGCACCGGCGATTTCCCGTACGCGGTGTAGGAAACGCCCTACACCGCGTCGAAGCGGCCTACACGAAGTTCCAATTCGGCCGATTCCAATTTCGGCGGCGCAACACGATACTGCCGGCATGAATGCCAGCCTGTCACCCGCCGCACTCAGGGTGTTTCTCGTCGATCACGCGGTTGCCGTCCGCCAGCGGATCGCGCTGCTCGTCGGCGCGATCCGCGGCGTCGCCGTCGTGGGCGAAGCGGAAGACGGCCAGGACGCGTGGACGCATATCCGCAGCAGCCGTGCGGACGTGGTGATCGTCGACGTGCGGCTCGCGGACGGCAGCGGTCTCGACCTGATCGGGATGCTGTCGAAGGCCGCGCCGCGCATCGTCACGATCGTGCTGACGAACCACTCGGCGCCGGCATTCAGAGAGGCATGCGCGACGGCGGGAGCCGACTACTTTTTCGACAAGACCGTCGAATTCGACGCCGCATGCCGTGTCATCGAATCCCTGGTGCACGCGCGCGTGCGCCGCCCCTGACGAGCCGGAGCGCCTCATGTCCACCGCCACCGCCTTCGCCGACGTATCCGTCGTACCCCGGCCCACGATTGCGCTGCGCCCAGCCGCGCGCGCCGACGCCGCCAAGCATCCGGCCGCACGCTGCTCGGCCTGCGCGATGCGCTCGATGTGCCTGCCGCCGCACCTGACGCCCGCCGAATACGGTCGCCTCGACGCGATCATCTGCACGACGCGGCAGGTTCGCCAGGGCGACGCGCTGTTCCGCACCGACGATCCGTTCCAGAGCATCTATGCGGTGCGCGCGGGTTCGTTCAAGACGGTGATGATGCATCGCGACGGCCGCGAGCACGTGACGGGCTTCCAGATCGCCGGCGAAACCCTCGGGATGGACGGCATCGGCGGCGGCCAGCACTGCTGCGACGCGATCGCGCTGGAGGACAGCGTGGTGTGCATTATCCCGTTCGGCGCGCTCGAAGCCGCGTGCCGCGAGATCAAGCCGATGCAGCACTTCCTCTACCAGATGCTGAGCAGCGAGATCGTCCGCGAATCGAGCCAGATGCTGTTGCTCGGCACGATGTCGGCCGAGCAGCGCGTCGCGCATTTTCTGCTGAACCTGTCGTCGCGGTTCGAGGCGCGCGGCTATTCGGCGACCGAATTCAACCTGCGGATGACGCGCGAGGAAATCGGCTGCTATCTCGGGATGAAGCTCGAAACGGTCAGCCGGATGTTCTCGCGGTTCCATCGCGACGCGCTCGTCGAAACGCGCGGCAAGCGCGTGCGCATCATCGACGCGCAAGCGCTCGCGCGAGTCTGACACGCGGCGCCGCGCTGACCGGCGTGGCATCACCGCATCGCGTCGCCGGTCGCTGCGTCGTGCAGTGCGACCGTTGCGGCGCCTGCCTGCCACGCGAGCAGCGCCTGTTCGGCCTGCGCGAACGCGCGACGCAATGCGTCGTCCACGTCGGCCCCGACGCACGGCGGCAGCGACCGGAGCGTCGCGTCGCGCATCACCAGCTCCAGCCGCACGTCGTACCGGCGCGCGCCATCGGCCGCCGTGCGCGATTCGATCGCGAGATGGCAGCCTTCGATCCACGCGCGAAACCGTTCAAGTCGCACCAGTTGCGCGCCTGCTTCGGCCTCGACCGCAGCCGAACCGGTGAATCCGAGGCAGGCGATCTGCATGCCCACGCCCATGTCGTCTCTCCTGACGGGGCCGCCCGCTCGTCGACCGCCTTGCAAGTGCCGGCCGCCTCACGATGGGGCGGCCCGTGTTTCCCGTGGCGCGGCGCGCATTTTTCGATCGCGGCCGGCCGATTGTCTGCCCGCGCCCGACAGGCGCGGGACCGTTCAGACGTTGAAGGTCTGCGACGCCTTCATCTCGATCCACGTCATGCCGGCCCGCAACCCTTCGATCATCGCCTCGCGCTCCGTCGGATACGCGTGGCTGTGCTCGAACGTATGATGAAACCGCGCGGCGCCGGCGCCGTGCTCGACCGACACGCGGCAGCGGAATTCGCCCGATTCGCACGGGCGCGTCTCCACTTCGACCGACCAGTCGCGTTCGTGAATGTTGCCCTGCAGTGTCATGCGCCCTCCTGCGGTATCAGCCTTCGAGCCGGAAGTGCCCGCTGTGCAGCAGCACCGGCCGGCCGCCGATTTCCTCGAGCATTCGTCGTGCCATCGCCTCGATGGCCGACCGGTGCGCGTCGAATGCGCCCAGCAGATCGCGTTCGAGCAGCGACTGCGCGCCGAAATGGTCTTCCAGCGCCTCGGCCGTGACCGCGCACTGAACGCAATGCCCGTCGACCAGCGCCGAAAACGCGACGACCAGATCGCGCGCGCAGTATTCCGGCGGTTCGGACGGGAAAACGATGTGCATCTGTCGGTCTGTCATCGTCGTGATGGCTCCATGACGAGAGCATAGTGGCGCGCGCGGCCGCGCGCTTGACCCACGTCAACGGGCTCGCTGCACCGCACGATCGCGGTGCGGCCGCGCGCCGCCGCTTCATCTGCTTCAGCCGGCGTCGGGCTCGATCGCCGCGCCGCGCTGCGCGAGCAGCTCGCGCAGCACGCTGCGGTGACAACGGTTTTCGTCGTCGCAGTAGCAGCCGATCGAGAACCCGGTGGTCGCCGACAGCGCGGCCAGCAGGTCCAGCACCTTGGCCGGATCGCCATGCGCCATCTCCGCGCGGAAGTGGCGCTTGAACGCGTTCCATTCGGCGTCGGTTTCAGCGGCCTGCGCTTGCGCGACGAGCTCGGGGCTCGGCGACAACGTCGGCAACCATACATCATAGTAGTTGCGCGACGCGAATTCCGCCTTCGGTACGCCGCGCGGTGGCCCCCGAACCGTGCCGATCCGCAGGCCCTCGCCGGCCGCGCGCGGCGTGCCGAGCTGGATGATCCGGATGCCCATGTCGCTCCTCTGCTCCTCTGCATTGCGTCCGATCCCGTGATCGTACCGCCGCGCCTGCCCGTGCGTCATCCGCGCATCGCACATGACGGCCGCCCAACAAAAAACCGGCTGTTCCCTCGACGGGAAACAGCCGGTTCTTCAGCGTTGCGCGCCGGGGCGCGCCGCGTTCAGACGCCGCTCTTCAGCACCTTGCCGATCGCGTCCGCGACGATGCCGACGTTCGAGTCGTTCAGGCCCGCCACGCACATCCGGCCCGAGCGCAGGATGTATACGCCGTGCACCTCGCGCAGCGCGTCGACCTGCGTTTCGGTCAGGCCCGTGTACGTGAACATCCCGCGCTGCTTCACGTAGCGCGTGAGCGCTTCGCCGCTCACGTGGTCGCGCAGGCCGTCGTGGATCGACTGGCGCATCCGCGCGATGCGGCGGCACATCGCCGACAGCTCCTCTTCCCACTGCTTGCGCAGCGCCGGCGTGCCGAGCACGGCCGCGACGACCTTCGCGCCGTAGGTCTGCGGATTGCTGTAGTTTGAGCGCACGGCGCCGGCCAGCTGGCCGAGCACGCGCTCGGCCGCGGCCGCGTCCTCGCAGACGACGCTCAGGCCGCCCACGCGCTCGCCGTACAGCGAGAAGTTCTTCGAGAACGAGTTCGCGACGAGCGTCGGCACGCCGCGGCGGGCCAGCTCGCGCACCGCGAACGCGTCCGCGTCGAGGCCCGCGCCGAAGCCCTGGTACGCCATGTCGACGAACGGCAGCAGCCCGCGCGCCTCGATCACGTCGATCAGCTTCTCCCACTGGCCTTCGTCGAGATCGACGCCGGTCGGGTTATGGCAGCACGCGTGCAGCAGCACGATGCTGCGCGCCGGCAGCGCGTCGATCGCCGCGAGCATCGCGTCGAACTTCAGGCCGCCCGTGGCTTCGTCGTAGTACGGATACGTGTTCACCGTGAAGCCGGCGCGCTCGAAGATGAAGCGATGGTTTTCCCAGCTCGGATCGCTGAGCCACACCTGCGACTCCGGGAAATAGCGCTTCAGGAAATCGGCGCCGACCTTCAGCGCGCCCGAGCCGCCGAGCGTCTGCAGCGTCGCGATGCGGCCGGCCGCGCGGGCCGGGTGATCCGCACCGAACACCAGCGCTTGCACGGCGTCGCGGTACGCGGCCAGGCCGACCATCGGCAGGTACGGCTTCGGGCCGCTGTCGCGCTGCAGCGCGGTTTCGGCTTCGCGCACGGCGCCCAGCACCGGAATCCGGCCTTCGGCGTCGAAATAGATCCCGATGCTCAGGTTGACCTTCTGGTCGCGCGGATCTTTCTGGAAGTTCTCGTTGAGCGTCAGGATCGGGTCGCCCGGGTACGCGTCGATGTGTTCGAACATGGCTTGAATCGGTCTCGTTTGAAGAATGGTCGGTCGTGGCCTGCGTCAGCGTGCGGACGCACCGTCGTGCACCGCAAAGCCGGCATTCTTCTGACGGAAGCGATACCCGATCGCGAGCACCGCGAGCCATACCGGGATCAGGTACACCGACAGACGGAGATCCGGCGTCAGGTACATCACGACGAGAATGCCGGCCATGAACGCCAGGCACAGGTAATTCGTGAAAGGATAGCCCAGACTGCGGAAGGAAGTCTGCTCCCCGGCAGCACGCTTGGCCTGGCGGAACTTCAGGTGGATCACCGTGATCATCGCCCAGTTGATGATCAGCGCCGACACGACGAGGCCCATCAGCACCTCGAACGCCTTGCCCGGCATGAAGTAGTTGACCAGCACGCACACGCCGGTCGCGAGCGCCGATGCGCCGAGCGCGGCGAGCGGGATGCCGCGCTTGTTGACCGAGCACAGCACCTTCGGCGCGTTGCCCTGTTGCGCGAGGCCGAACAGCATCCGGCTGTTGCTGTACACGCCGCTGTTGTAGACCGACAGCGCGGCCGTCAGCACGACGACGTTCAGCACGTTCGCGACCAGGTTGCTGCTCAGCGCGTGGAAGATCAGCACGAACGGGCTGCCGCCGGTGACGACCTTCTGCCACGGATACAGCGACAGCAGCACGGCCAGCGCGCCGATGTAGAAAATCAGGATGCGGTAGATGACCTGGTTGGTCGCGCGCGGAATGCTGCGCTTCGGATCGTCGGCTTCGGCCGCGGTGATGCCGATCAACTCCAGCCCGCCGAACGAGAACATGATCGCGGCCATCGACATCACGAGCCCCGACACGCCGTTCGGGAAGAAGCCGCCGTGCTGCCACAGGTTCGCGATGCTTGCTTCCGGCCCGGCGTGGCCGCTCACGAGCAGCCAGCCGCCGAAGCCGATCATCCCGACGATCGCGGCGACCTTGATGATCGAGAACCAGAATTCCGTCTCGCCGTACGACTTCACGCTGGCCAGGTTCAGCAGGTTGATCGCGACGAAGAACACCAGCGCCGACACCCAGGTCGGCACGCCGGGCCACCAGTACTGCACGTAGATCCCTACGGCCGACAGCTCGGCCATGCTGACGAGGATGTACAGCACCCAGTAATTCCAGCCGGACAGGAAGCCGGTGAAGTGGCCGACGTATTTGTTCGCGAAGTAGCTGAACGAGCCGGCGACGGGCTCGTCGACGACCATCTCGCCGAGCTGGCGCATGATGAAGAACGCGACGATGCCGGCCACCGCATAGCCCAGCAGCACAGACGGGCCGGCCATCTTGATCGTCTGCGCGATGCCGAGGAACAGCCCCGTGCCGAGCGCGCCGCCGAGCGCGATCAGCTGGATGTGCCGGTTCTTCAGCCCGCGCTTCAGGCCGTCGCTCTCGTTTCCAGAAACCATGTCTTCTCCATTCTGCCCGCCTCCGCCGGAAGCGGTGCGGCGCGCCTCGGTGTGCCGGGCGCTGTTTTGCTGTGCCGGCGGCCGTTCGTGGGGGCGCCGGGTTGGGGACTGCAATTTTCGCGTGCGGCGGCAACCGATTCGCGTCGGCGCGCCGGTCAGACTGGCTGCCGAGTCGCCCGCTCACGCCGCACTGCTGCGGCCGCACACGAAAATCCGGCGTCAGTTTAGCGTCGCGACCGCGAAATCGGGTTGCGTAACCCGCTCATGCAAACCCTACATTATGAGATAAGATTGCATCCGGGAGACGAATGAGGAAACAAAAATGCCTGACCCGGTTCTCGATCGTATCGATCGTCAGTTGCTGTCGGTGCTGCAGGAGAACGGCCGCGCGTCGAACCTCGATCTGGCGAAGGCCGTGGGACTGTCGCCCGCGCAGACGCTGCGACGTCACCGCCGGCTGGAGGAAATCGGCGCGATCCGGCGTTACGAAACCCGGCTCTGCCCCGATACGCTCGGCTTCGGCGTCACCGCGTTCGTGCACGTGACGATGGAGCGCGGGCATATCCGCGATTTGTCGAAATTCCAGAAACTCGTGTCGGATCTCGCGCAGATCCAGGAATGTTTCTCGGTGACGGGCGACATCGACTATGTGCTGAAAGTCGTCGCGCACGATCTGAAGGGGCTGTCGCGATTCCTGCTCGAGACGCTGATGCGTATTCCCGGCGTGAGCGGCGTGCATTCGAGCGTGTGCCTCGACGAGATCAAGTGTACGAGTGCGATGCCGGTGGAGAGCTGATCCGCCCGACGCGCATCAGGCTGACGCGCTCACCGCACCACCTCGAACGCACTGATCAACAACGCCCCGCAAGCGATCACCAGACGCCCTGCCGCCCGACGCGGCGTCAGCCGCTCGCCGAGATACACGCGCGCAATCAGCGCCGCGAATACCACGCTCGTTTCCCGCAGCGCCGACACCGGGCCCATCGGCGCGCGATCCATCGCCCAGATCACGATGCCGTACGCGAGCGCCGCGAACACGCCGCCGCAGGCGGCCTTCGCCGTCTCGCCAACCTCCTGCGTCAACCGCAACGGCCCCGCCCGCAGCCGGTAGTACGCGGCCATCATCGCGCCCGTCAGCACGAACATCCACGCGGTATAGCCGACCGTGCTGCCGCTCTCGCGCACACCGATCCCGTCCACCACGCTATACGCCGCGATCGACACGCCGGTCGCGAACGCGATCGGCAGCACCTGCGTCATCCGGTGTTTCGCGCCGCGTCCGCGCTCCAGCCCGATCGCCATGATGCCCGCGCAGATCAGCACGAGCCCGCCTTGCGCGCCGAGGTTCAGGCGCTCGCCCGCGAACGCCGCCGCGCCGAGCGTGACGAGCAGCGGCGCCGTGCCGCGCGCGACCGGGTACGCGACGCTCAGGTCGCCGTGCTCGTACGCACGGACGAGCAGCAGCGTATAGACGACGTGGATCACGGCCGACGCGACGACGCAGAGCCAGCTCGCCGGCGCGATCGGCGCGGCAGTCGGCAGGAACAGCAGCGCGAACAGCCCGATCGCGATCTGCAGCACCGTGGCCGAGCGCAGCCGGTCGCCGCTGCTGCGCACCAGCGCATTCCATGACGCATGCAGGAATGCCGCGCACAGAACGGAAAACAGAACGGGGATCGGCACGCTGAAACCTCGCTGACGGGTCGGAGGCCGCGCGGTGCGCGGCCGGCGTCCATCGTAGGAATGCGTCACCGGATTGTCAAAAAAGCGACGCACGGCGCGCCGTCAACGATCCGGCCGCCGGCTCTCCATCGCCCGCCCGCACCGCTTGCGCCGCAAGCAGCCGCCAAGCCGCGACATGTGACGCGGAGATTGCAGGCGGCCGCCCCTTTCCGTTCTCTTTCGCCTCGCGCCGCACCGTAATGAAACCGATACCGGAGCGCAACCGTCGCGAAAACACTCCGTCCCCATATTTTCATACGCGGCTGTTCCAATGCGCGTGCTCCCTCACGAGCCCTGCGCCGAACCGACACGGCGACGGGGCCGTTCTCCACCATCGAAGACCTTACCCTGGAGTTTCCCGATGTTCCGTCAAGCCTTGCTCGTCACCGCCTGCGCCGCCGCAGCGCTGGCGCTGTTCGCCTGTGGCGGCAGCGACGATTCCACGCCGACGGCCGCCGTGTCGTCGCGGGATGCGCTGCAGACCGCCACGCCGATCAAGCACGTCGTCGTGATCTACGGCGAAAACATCTCGTTCGACCACTACTTCGGCACCTATCCGAACGCGACGAACCCGTCGGGCGAACCGGCGTTCACCGCGAAGTCCGGCACGCCGACGTCCAACGGCCTGACGGGCACGCTGCTCACCGCGAACCCGAACTTCACGAACACGGCCAACGGCACCGACGCGGCGAACCCGTTCCGTCTCGACCGCACGCAGGCCGCGACCGCCGACCAGAACCACGCGTACACGGCCGAACAGCAGGCCGAGGACAACGGTCTTGCGGATCTATTCCCGAAATACACCGGCAAGGGCTCGTCCGGCGGCGCCGGCGCATTCGGCACGAAGGGCCAGGTGATGGGTTACTTCGACGGCAACACGGTGACCGCGCTGTGGAACTACGCACAGCGCTTCGCGATGAGCGACAACACGTTCACGACGGTCTACGGCCCGTCGACGCCGGGCGCGCTGAACGTCGTCGCGGGACAGACCAACGGGATGCAGATCGTCAAGACGTCGAAGCAGCCGTCGACGCTCGCCGCGACCTCGTACTACATCAATGACGGCCAGGGCGGCCTCACGATGATCAACGACGTCGACCCGGGCTTCGACGTGTGTTCGAGCACGACCGACCAGGCGATGATGACCGGCAAGAACATCGGCGACCTGCTGAACGCCGCGAAGATCACGTGGGGCGGCTTCATGGGCGGCTTCAACCTGTCGACGACGAACGGCAACGGCACGACGGGCTGCGCGCGCAGCACGGTCGCGACCGCCGTGAATGCCGCGACGGCCGACTACATCCCGCACCACAACTGGTTCCAGTACTACGCGTCGACCGCGAACCCGCAACACACGCGCCCGAGTTCGATTGCGGCGATCGGCTCGAGCGTCGAGACCGACGGCAAGACGGCCGAGCCGGCGAACCACCAGTACGACACGGACGACTTCTTCGCCGCCGTGAAGGCCGGCAACTTCCCGTCGGTCAGCTACCTGAAGGCGCCGGCCGCGCAGGACGGGCACGCGGGCTACTCGGATCCGCTCGACGAGCAGGCGTTCGTGACGAAGGTCGTCAACTTCCTGCAGCAGCAGCCGGACTGGCAGAACACGGCCGTGATCGTCACCTATGACGACTCGGACGGCTGGTACGACCACGTGCACACGCCGCCGACGCACGCGTCGTCGGACCCGGTCGACCAGCTCAACGGCGCCGGCAAGTGCGGCACGGGCGGCACCACCGGCGTGAACGGCGCGACCGTGAACGGCCGCTGCGGCCCGGGCGTACGCATTCCGCTCGTCGTGATCTCGCCGTACGCAAAGCAGAACTACGTCGATCACACGATGCTCGACCAGGCGTCCGTCGTGCGCTTCATCGAGGACAACTGGCTCGGCGGCCAGCGTATCGGCGGCGGTTCGTTCGATGCGACGGCCGGCGACCTGCGCAACCTGTTCGACTTCACGTCGAAGCCGAACACGACGCCGCTGTATCTCGACCCGACGCTCGGCACCGCATTGAGCGCGGCCCCGGCGATCTGACCGTCACGGCCTGACCGCATGGCCGGCGCATCACGCGCCGGCCGTTTCCATTTCAACGCGTCGCTTCGTGCGACGCCCGTTTTTTCGACCGACAGCATGACAGCTCGCCCCGCGTTTCCGTCTCCCGATGCCGCCGGCACGCCCGCGCCGCGCGCCCCTTCCCGCCTGCTGCGCCGCGCGGCGTTCGCGCTCGGCGCGGCCGTGCTCGGTTATGGCGCGTTCGCCGTCGCGTTTCCCGCGCGGGTGCCGACGGCGATCGGCACCGTGGTCGCCGACTGGACCGGCGCGAACCCGCATCCGGTCGTGCTGCAGCGGCCCGCCGCGCAGCCGCTGTCGGCGGTCGCGCAGCTCGGGCGCGCGTTGTTCAACGATCCGTCGCTGTCGGCGTCGGGCAAGCAGTCGTGCGCGTCGTGCCACAGCCCCGACCACGCGTACGGCCCGCCGAATGCGCTCGACGTGCAGCCGGGCGGCCTCGCGATGACGCAGCAGGGCTATCGTCCGCCGCCGTCGCTGATGTACCTGTACCGCCAGCCGAACTTCAGCATCGGCCCCGATGCCGGCGAGAACGACGCGGCGCCCAGCGTCGCGCAGCAGGCGACGGCGGCGGCCGGCGTCGTCAAGGCGCAGAAGGTGGCCGGCACGTCGGCCGCGCCGCAGCTCGTGCCGCAGGGCGGGATGTTCTGGGACGGCCGCGCCGATACATTGCAGCAGCAGGCGTTCGGCCCGCTGTTGAATCCGGTCGAGATGGCGAACGCGAGCGTCGACGATGTCGCCCGCAAGCTCGCGCAGTCGTCGCATCGCGCGCAGTTCGAGCAGTTGTTCGGGCCTCGCGTGTTCTCCACCCCGCAGCTCGCGGTGTCGGAGGCGATGTTCGCGATCGCGCGCTATCAGGTCGAGGATCCATCGTTTCATCCGTACGACAGCAAGTACGACCGCTGGCTCGAAGGCCGCGCACGCCTCACGCAGGCCGAACTGCGCGGGCTGCGCCTGTTCAACGATCCGGACAAGGCGAATTGCGCGGGCTGCCACCTGTCGAAACCCGGCAAGGACGGGCTGCCGCCGATGTTTACCGATTACCAGTACGAGGCGCTCGGCGCGCCGCGCAACCGGGCGCTCGCGCAGAACCGCAACCCGGCGTTCTACGATCTCGGCGTGTGCGGGCCGTTCCGCGACGACCTGAAGGACCAGACGCAGTATTGCGGGATGTTCCTGACGCCGACGCTGCGCAATTCGGCGACGCGCCACGTGTTCTTCCACAACGGCGTGTTCCACACGCTCGATCAGGTGATGGCGTTCTACAACGAGCGCAGCATTTCGCCGCAGAAGTTCTATGCGCGCGGTGCGGACGGCAAGGTCGACGAATACGACGACATTCCGCCGAAATATCGCGCGAACGTCGACGTGACGGACGCGCCGTTCGATCGCAAGCCGGGCGACAAGCCTGCGATGACCGCGCAGGACATCAAGGATATCGAAGCGTTTCTCGGCACGCTGACGGACGTGCCCGCGCAGCACTGAGCGCCGGCCGCGCGCCGCGCCGCATCAGCAGCGCGCGCGGATGCACAGGAAGGCCGGCGCCAGCGACAGCTCCGCATGAAGCCGTTCGGATACGGCTTTCATCTCCGGCAGCGGCGTCGGTTCGACGAAGCGGTCGAGCCGCCAGCCGCCGTCGGCGACCGCGTTCAGGATGTCGGCGAGCGGCCGCCGCCACGCTTCGACGTAGGGCCTCGGTTCGCCGAACCCCGACCAGTGAAAACCGAAGCGCGACGTGTCGAAGTACGTGCCGTCGCCGCGCGTGCGTTCGTCCATCCAGTCGCGCATCGGATGCGCCATCGAGAACACGAGCGTTCCTCCCCGACGCGCGACGCGCCGGAATTCGCGCAGCGTCGGCGCGAGATCGCGCACGTAGTCGAGCGCGAGCGAGCACAGCACCTTGTCGACCGACGCGTCGGGCAGCCACGCGAGCGGCGCTTCGAGATCGCCTTCCCTGACGTCGACCGGCAGGCCCGCGCAGCGCGTTCTTGCGAGCGCAACCATCTCCGGCGTCACGTCGAACGCATGCACGGTCGCGCCGTGACCGGCGAGATGCGCGCTGCCGATGCCGGGCCCGCAACCGGCGTCGAGCACCGTGAGGCCGTCGACGTCGCCGATTAGCGCCATCGTTGCCGGTCGCTCGTAGAGCGCGTTGTGCGCCTTCGTCGGCGCGATATCCGCATAGCGTTGCGCGAAGCTCGCGTACGCGCGGCGGCCGGGTGATTCGTTCGGTTCGGTCATGCGGCATCCGTCGGTCGACACTGGGCAGGCCGATTCTGCCCGATCGGACGACGAATGGCGACTGCCGTCACACCTGCGTCAGGACAGGCTGTCGAGCAAGCGATACCACGCGACGCCGGCCGCGATATAGAAGCGCTGCAGCCCGTGCAACGGGATCGGCCGGATCGGCGTGACCCGGAACGGCAGCGGCAGTTGCGCATCGCCCGATAGATGCGCGGCCAGATGCTTGCCGAGCGTCGTCGCCATCGCGATGCCGCGGCCGTTGTAGCCGAGCGCGATCGTCACGCCCGGCGCGGGCTCGTGCACGTGCGGCAGGAAATCCGCGGTGATCGCGACGCGCCCCGCCCAACGGTATTCGAACCGGATGCCCTTCAATTGCGGATACAACAGCGTCGTCGCGCGTTCGAGATGACGCCAGTCGCTCGGCGCGCGCGGGTCGGCGAACGGGCCGCGGCCGCCCATCAACAGGCGCCCGGCCGCGTCGCGGCGGAAGTACAGCAGCAGACGCCGCGCATCCGATGCGACCTCGCCGCCGGCAAGGATGTCGCGACCGAGCGCCGGCGCGAGCGGTTCCGTCGCGACGATGAAGCTGTTCGCGGCGATCACCGACTGACGCAAGCCGGGCCACAGCCCGTCCGTGTAGCCGTTGGTCGCGATCACGACGCGCTCGGCCGACAGCGTCGCGCCGCCGGACGTCGCGATCCGCCAGCGGCCGTCGGCGCGCGTCAGCCCGACGGCGCGGGTCAAGCCGTGCACGACCGCCCCGCTCGCCTGCACGGCGCGCACGAGGCCGCGCGTATAGCTGAGCGGCTGCACGCTGCCCGCGCGGCGATCGATCCAGCCGCCCGCATACGCCGGCGTGCCGAGCCGCCGCGCGACGTCGTCGCGGCCAAGCACGTCGACCGGCGCGCCGCGCGCGGCCCACTGCTGCGCACGGCGCGCGACCGTGTCGAGCATCGCGGCGGTCGGCGCCGGCTGGATCCAGCCGTGGCGACGCGCATCGCAGTCGATTCCGTGCCGCGCGATCAGGTCGAACACGGTATCGGCCGCGCCGCCGACGATGCCGGCAAGTTGCTCGCCGGTCTCGTCGCCGAATCGGCGGACCAGTTCGTCCGGGTCGTATTTCAGCCCGGGAATCACCTGCCCGCCGTTACGGCCCGATGCGCCCCAGCCCGGCTGCGCGCCGTCGATCACGCGGACGTTCACGCCGCGTTCGGCCAGGTGAAGTGCGGTCGACAGGCCCGTGAAGCCGGCGCCGACGATCGCCACGTCGCACGACACGGACGCGTCGAGGGCGGGCGTATCGGCCGCCGGCGCGGCAGTCGCCGCCCACAGCGAATCGGGCCACGGCGAGTCGGGCCATCCGGGTGCCGCGTGCGTTGCGCTCATGTTCGATCCGGGTGGTCGGCGCCGTCCGACGCCAGCAGGCGGCGCAGGAATTCCTGCGTGCGGGGATGGGTCGGCTGCGTGAGCACGTCGCGCGCCGGCCCGCTTTCGCAGATGGTGCCGTCGTGCAGGAAGCACACGCGATCGGCCACCTCGCGGGCGAATGCCATTTCGTGCGTGACGACCACCATGGTCATCCCGTCGCGCGCGAGCCCGCGCATCACGCCGAGCACTTCGCCGACGAGTTCGGGATCGAGCGCCGACGTCGGCTCGTCGAACAGGATCGCCTGCGGCTCCATTGCAAGCGCGCGTGCGATCGCGACGCGCTGCTGCTGTCCGCCCGACAGTTCCGACGGATACGCATTCATCCGGTGCGAGAGCCCGACCTTGTCGAGGAGCGCGCGGGCCTGCTCGCGTGCTTGCGCGGCCGGCATGCGCCGCACATGCACCGGCCCTTCCATCACGTTCTCGAGCGCCGTGCGGTGCGCGAACAGGTTGAAACGCTGGAACACCATGCCGACCCGCATCCGCAGTTCGTGGATCCGTTTCGAATGCGCGTCGACCTTCACGCCGTCGATCGTGATCGACCCTTCGTCGTACGTCTCGAAGCCGTTGATACAGCGCAGCACGGTCGACTTGCCGGAACCGGACGGCCCGATCAGGCACACGACTTCGCCCGCCTGCACGTCGAGGCTCACGCCCTTCAGCACCGCGTGCTGCTGAAACCGCTTATGTATCGAATCGATCCGGATCATGCGCCCCTCCTCAGTGCGAGCCGCTTGCCGAGCCGGTTCACGCCGAACATCAGCGGCAGGCCGAGCGCGAGATACAGCAGCGCGACGAGTGTGTAGACGCTCATGTTCTGGAACGTCGACGACGCGATCAACTGGCCGGCGCGCGTGATTTCCGCGACCGTGATCGTCGACGCGACCGACGAATCCTTCAGCAGCATCACCAGCGTGTTGCCGTACGGCGGCAACGCGATGCGGAACGCCTGCGGCAGCACCACGCGTCGCATGATCATCGGGCCGCGCATGCCGATCGCGTGCGCGGCTTCGATCTGGCCGCGGTCGATCGCCTCGATGCCCGCGCGGAAGTTCTCGGCCTGATACGCCGAATACGCGATGCCGAGGCCGAGCACGCCGGCCTGGAACGCCGACAGTTGTATGCCGAGATCAGGTAGCACGAAGTACATGTAGAACAGCTGCACGATGATCGGCAGCCCGCGGATCACGTTGACGATCGTGCTGCCGGCGGTCGACACGGCACGATTGCGCGACACCTTCAGCAGCGCGAGGATCAGTCCGAGCACCGAGCTGAGCACGAATGCGCAAGCGGTGATCTCGATCGTGACCACCGCGCCCTTCAGCAGGATCGGCAGGAAATCGATCGCGTTCTGAAAAAACATGAGATCTCCTATGCGGCAGCCGGACGGGCCACCGCTGGGGATGCCCGCGACGCGCGGGCGATGCCGGTCGGGAATCGAGCGACGACGCTCAGCTCATGTGCCACTTCTGCAGGATCTGCTGCAGCGTGCCGTCGGTCTTCATCTTGCGGATCGCGCCGTTGAGCTGTTCGAGCGTCGCGGTGTCGCCCTTGCGCACGATGAAGCACACCTGCCCCTTCACGACGCTCTGGTATTCGGGCACGAGCCGCACCTGCCGATTGACGCCGTGCTCGATCTGGTACGCGACGATCGGCTGGTCGGCGAAGCCGGCCTTGATGCGCCCGAGCGCGACGTCGCGCATGATGTCGGCGATCGAATCGTAGGTCCGGACTTCCTTGAAGATGCCCTTCTTGTTGAGCGCATCGACGAACGCCGTGCCGACCTGCGCGCCGACCACCTGGTCCTTGAAATCGTCCATCGACGTATAGCGGCCCGGATCGTCGGCCTTCACGATCAGGCCTTCGCCGAACGAGTAGACGGTGTCGGAGAAATCGACGACCTGCTGGCGCGCGGGCGTCTTCAGCATCGCGGCCGAAATGATGTCGATCTTCTGCGTGGTGAGCGACGGGATCAGCGCGGAAAACACGGTCTGCTGCACGTCGACGCGAAACCCGGCCGACTTCCCGGCCGCGGTGATCGCATCGACCATCATCCCCTGGATCGAATTGCTCTTGACGTCGAGAAACGTGAACGGCACGCCGGTGGCCGTCGCGCCGACCTTCAGCGTCGGCTCGGCGGCAACGGCGCCCGCCGATGCCGTGGAGAGTGCGATACAGGTGGCAAAACCGGCGGCCAGCGCGCCGAACCGCTTGATGAACGGAACCATGGTGACTCCTTCTCGAATAATCCGGGCGCCGGCCGGTCGCTGATCGACACTGCGACGATGGCTTGATCTTAAAACGAATCAAAAACATCGCAAATAGATTTTTGTGTATCGATATTCGATACGCTATGATGCGATATCGAATCGATTCCGCCCTTCGCCATGGATACGTCACCCGACCAAGCAAACGATCTGCTGTTCAACCAGTCGCTGGAAAAAGGATTGAACGTGCTGCGCGCGTTCAGCGCGAAGCGGCGCACGATGACGCTGGCGGAAGTGGCCGACGCGGCGGGGATGACGAAAAGCTCCGCGCAGCGGATGGTCTATACGCTCGAGAAGCTCGGCTACATCCGCAAGCATCCGGTCACGCGGCGCTACCAGCTCACGCCGCACGTGATGCGGATCGGCTTCAACTATCTGGCGGCCGATACGTTGATCGACGTCGCGAATCCGTTCCTGTCCGAGCTCACGAACCTGACCGGCGAAACCACCAACCTCACCGAGCCGGACGAGGATGAAATGGTGTACGTCGCGCGCTTCGTGTCGACCAAGTTCGTGCCGATCCACATGCCGATCGGCAGCCGTATCCCGATGTACTGCACCGGCTCCGGGCGCGCGTTCCTGAGCGCGTTGCCGCCGGACGATGCGCGTGTGCGGCTCGACGGCATGGCGCGCACGCCGCATACGCCGCGCACGGTCACGGCGCTCGACGATCTCGTCGCGCTGCTCGACAGCGCACGGCGCGAAGGTTATGCGACCAACCAGGAAGAACTGTTCATCGGCGACATGTCGATCGCGGCGCCGGTGCTCGGCAGCCAGGGGCAGCCGGTCGCGGCCGTGCACGTGGTCGCGCCGACGAGCCGCTGGACGTTCGACGACGCGCGTCGCAAGCTCGCGCCGGCGGTGATCGACTGCGCGCGCGGGATCAGCAATTCGATTCGGACGCTTGAATAGCGGCGGCGAAATGGCATGCGGCGCGGCGTTGCATCGCGCAACGACGTTCGATCGCTACTGCGGCTTCGGCGGATGCTCGTCCCGGTAGGTACGGTTCGGGCGCGATACGAGTTGCTTCGCCGCAGCGTCCAGTGCCTTGCCGTGATACAGATCGATGCACTTCAGGAAGTCGAACTTCACATCCCTAACTTCAGATTCGACAACCGGATTTCGATAGTCACGGGCCAGATACTTCGCGACCAGCGCGTGAATGACGTCCGGCGCACGTTCCATGTCGTAGTAGGTCCAGTCGCGCAAAGCGCCGATGCTGCTGCCGATGTCCTTGCTCGCGCCGGGCGCCTGCTTGTATGCGGTAGCCAGGCACTCCGCGAGCACCATGTCCTTGAAGGTCTGGCGGTAAGTTCGTGAGCCGGCCTCCGGCGAGGTTTGTGCGACGTCCTTCGCCACGACCATCGCCGGTTGAAACGCGATGCACGCCAACGCGGCAGCGATCCAGATTCGCCTCATGACAGGCTCCAAAATTTGCGCGATCGGTACGATACCGCGCACCCGGTGCGTTGAAGTAACTTGGCCGCGCCCCTGGATAGTCGCCTCCATCGCCATCCGCAGCCGTGCCTCGATGATCGTCCAACCCCGACGCGGAAAAGTATTGCCGACTGTCGCCGACAGCCTCTTCGTCCATCCACCCCCTGGTTTTCCCCGATCCTGTTCGCCTTGACTCGGCTCCGCCGATCGACAAAACTTCGCACATCGCCAGTGTGATCACAGATCGCAGATCAAACCCAGGAGCCCCGCCTTGCCGCCCCGTATCGTCCCGCCCGCACTGAAAGCCATCGAACAGGAAACGATGGCCGACAAGGTCTACCAGCAACTGCGCGAAGCACTGATGAGCGGCCGCTTCGCGCCCGGCCAGGCGCTGAGCCTGCGCAGCGTGGCCGAGGCGGTCGGCTCGTCGACGATGCCCGTGCGTGCCGCGCTCACGCGGCTGCGCGCCGAACGCGCGCTGGTAGACGGCCCGAATCGCGCGCTCGTCGTCCCGCCGATGACGCTCGACATGCTCGACGAACTGCGCGACGTGCGGATCGCGCTCGAAGGCTGCATCGCCGAGCGCGCGTGCGAGCGGATGACCGACGCGCAGATCGCGGCCGTGCGCAAGACCTGCGAGACGATGCAGGCACACGTCGAGGCCGGCCGCTCGCGCGCCTACCTGCAAAGCAATTTCGCGTTCCACAGCGCGATCTACGCGCACGGCGCGAGCGAAAACACGCTCGCGATCGTCGAGAACCTGTGGATGCGCGTCGGCCCGTTCCTCAACATGGTCGCGCTCGACATCCCGCACATGCGGCGCTCGATGGATGCGCACCGCGCGATCGTCGATGCGCTTGAACGGCGCGACGGCGCGGGCGTGCGGGCCGGCATCGCACTCGACATCGGCGGCGCCGCGCACGATCTCGCCGAGACGCTGCGGGCCGAACAGACGCCGCGGACCGTGAACGCGAAGCCGTAGCGGCCGCTTGCGACGGTCGCCCGACACGCGAGCGGCCGCAACGATATCAACGATGGAGACAACCCGGCATGACAGCTTCCGACCTGCTGAAACCCTATGACGGCCTGCGCGTCCTCGTGACGGGCGGCGCGTCGGGCATCGGTCTCGAAATCGCCGACGCGTTCGCCGAATGCGGCGCGCGCGTGCACGTGTGCGACGCGTCGCAAGCCGCGCTCGCGGCGCTCGCCGACCGGCCGCCGCGCGCCGCGGCCGGCGCGATCAGCGCGACGCTGGCCGACGTATCCGACCCGGCCGCCGTCGAGCGCGTGTTCGCCGACGTGTCGACCCGGCTCGGCGGCCTCGATGTGCTGGTCAACAACGCGGGCATCGCCGGCCCGACCGGCGGCATCGACGAAATCGACCCCGTGCAGTGGGAACAAACCGTCGCGATCAACCTGAACGCGCAATTCCAGTTCGCGCGCCGCGCGGTGCCGCTGTTGCGCGAGTCGAAACACGGCGGCGCGATCATCGCGCTGTCGTCGGTCGCCGGCCGGCTCGGCTACGCGTTCCGTACGCCGTATGCAGCGACCAAATGGGCGGTGGTCGGCCTCGTGAAAAGCCTCGCGATCGAACTGGGGCCGCTCGGCATCCGCGTGAACGTGATCCAGCCCGGCATCGTGCGCGGCCCGAGGATGCGCCGCGTGATCGACGCGCGCGCGCAGCAGCTCGGCATCGGCTACGACGAAATGGAAAAGCGCTATCTCGAGAAGATCTCGCTGCGGCGCATGACCGATCCGTCCGAAATCGCCGCGACCGCGCTGTTCCTGTGCTCGCCGGGCGGGCACGGGATCACCGGACAAGCGATCTCCGTCTGCGGCAACGTCGAAGTGCTCTGACGCGTCCTGCATCGTTCATCGAAAGGAATCCATCCGTGGCCAACGCTCGCAAAGTCATCATCACCTGTGCGCCGACCGGCGCGATCCATACGCCGTCGATGTCACCGTACCTGCCCGTGACGCCGCACGAAATCGAAACGGCCGCGGTCGCGGCCGCGCAGGCCGGCGCGGCGATCCTGCATCTGCACGCACGCAACCCGTCCGACGGCAAGCCGACGCAGGATCCGGCCGTGTTCGCCGAGTTCCTGCCGCGCATCAAGGCGCAGACCGACGCGGTGATCAACCTCACGTCGGGCGGCAGCCCGCACATGACAGTCGACGAACGGCTGCAGCCGGCGCTGCATTTCCAGCCCGAGGTCGCGTCGCTGAACATGGGCTCGATGAACTTCGGGCTGTACCCGATGCTCGAGCGCTTCCACGAGCTGAAGCATCCGTGGGAGCGCGAACATCTCGAGAAAAGCCGCGATCTCGTGTTCAAGAACACGTTCGCGGACATCGAGACGATCCTCACGCGCTGCGGCGCGAACGGCACGCGGTTCGAATTCGAGTGCTACGACATCTCGCATCTGTACAACCTCGCGCACTTCGTCGACCGCGGGCTCGCGAAGCCGCCGTTCTTCGTGCAAAGCGTGTTCGGCCTGCTCGGCGGGATCGGCGCGCATCCGGAGGACCTGATGCACATGCGCCGCACGGCCGACCGCCTGTTCGGCGGCGATTACGTGTGGTCGATCCTCGGCGCCGGGCGCAACCAGATTCCGCTCGCGACGATCGGCGCCGCGCAAGGCGCGAACGTGCGCGTCGGGCTCGAGGATTCGTTGTGGATCGCGCCCGGCAAGCTCGCGGAATCGAGCGCCGCGCAAGTCCTGAAAATGCGTCAGGTGCTCGAAGGCCTGTCGCTCGAGATCGCGACGCCGGCCGAGGCGCGCGCGATGCTCGCGCTCAAGGGCGGCGACGCGGTGAATTTCTGATCGCCGGGCCCGCCCTCAACACGAGAATCCGCAAGCGCAGTGACAAGGCGCCGGCCCGAGCCGGCCGGCGCCAGGACGCCCTTGATCGCCCCGCTCCGTTCGAGCGCCGCCGGCGCGGCTCCGTCGACTGCCCATCCGCTGCCTCGCCGCAGCGGCATTTGCCGAACGCGGCGCGCCGTGCTTGCCGTGCGCGCCGGTTCGCCCTTACCGGAGTCGTCCGCATGTCCACTCATCACGCCCAGGCCTTGTCGTCCGCCGCGACCGACGCGAACGCGTCGCTGAACCGGCTGCTGTTCCGCAAACTCATGCCGCTGCTGATCGCCGCGTATGTGATCAGCTTTCTCGACCGCACCAACATCGCGTTCGCCAAACATTCGATGGGCGTCGATCTCGGCATTTCATCGGCCGCGTACGGGCTTGGCGCGGGGCTGTTCTTTCTCACCTACGCGCTCTTCGAGATCCCGAGCAACCTGATCATGCATCGCGTCGGCGCGCGCTTCTGGATCACGCGGATCATGATCACGTGGGGCGCGCTGTCGGTCGCGATGGCGTTCGTGAGCGGCGAGACGTCGTTCTACGTGATGCGGCTGCTGCTCGGCGTGGCCGAAGCCGGCCTGTTTCCCGGCGTGATGCTGTATCTGACGTACTGGTTCGGCCGCGAGGAGCGTGCGCGTGCGACCGGCTATTTCCTGCTCGGCGTGTGCATCGCGAATATCGTCGGCGGGCCGCTGGCCGGCGCGCTGATCGAGCTCGACGGCACGCTCGGTTTCCACGGCTGGCAATGGCTGTTCGTCGTCGAAGGCATTCCGGCGATCCTGCTCGCGTTCGTCGTGTGGACGCGATTGCCGGATCGGCCGAGCGCCGCGCCGTGGCTCTCCGCGGAAACCGGCCGCGCGCTCGAGCGCAAGCTGGCCGCCGAGCAGGACGCAGGCGTCGCCGCGCACGGCGGCCATGCGTTCGGCGCCGCACTGCGCGATCCGCAGATCTGGCTCGCGATCTTCGTGTACTTCTGCCACCAGTTGACCATCTACACGGTGATCTTCTTCCTGCCGGGGATCATCGGCGCGTCGGGGCGCCTGTCGCCGGTCGCGGTCGGGTTGCTGACGTCGCTGCCCTGGCTCGCCGCCGCGCTCGGCGCAGGCACGTTGCCGCGCTTCGCACGCGAGTCGCGTCATTCGCGGCGGATGCTGTGTGCGGGGCTGGTGGTCATGGCGGCCGGGATGGTCGGCGCCGCGCATGCATCGCCGTTGGCGGGGCTGCTCTGCGTGTGCGTGGCCGCGTCGATGTTCTTCGTCGTGCAGTCGATCGTGTTCACGTTTCCGGCGTCGCGGCTCGCGGGCAGCGCGCTGGCCGGCGGGCTCGGGCTCGTGAATACCTGTGGTTTGCTCGGCGGCTTCGTCGGGCCGACCATCGTCGGCGCGATCGAACAGACGACCGGCAATGCGAAGAACGGGCTGACGCTGCTCGCGGCCGCGCTCGTCGTCGCGGCGTTCGCGAGCCTCGCGTTGCGTCACGGGCACGAGCGCGCCGACGTGCGGTCGCGCGGCTGAAAGGCAGGCGGGAATCAAGCTGGCGTGAGGCGGGCTCCGCCCCGCCCGCCTCAGGCCTCACGCCGTCAGAACAGATACATCTCAGCGACGAACACGACGCCCGAGAACAGCAGCGTCGTCACGCAATACCTCATGACGTCGCGCACGCCGAGCCCTGCGATCGCCAGCGCGGGCAGCGCCCAGAACGGCTGCGCCATGTTGGTCCATGCCTCGCCGATTCTCTTTCGGCAACGCCTGCCCCGAGGGCGTGTTCACGCCCTAGCTGTGAAGCGTCAAGAGGTTGTTTCTCGACGCAGGAAGTCTCGCCATCGGCGCAATGCCGCCGATGGCGCTATGAGCTCGATGCCAGTTGTAGTGATGCTG